>JALQUE010000010.1 GCA_023260815.1 Roseovarius sp. | reverse complement strand
CGACCACGGCTGCACGCACGGGGACAAGAATGGGGATGGGCACGCCCATACCCATGATCACGCTCATGACCATACCCATGACCATACCCACGACCATACCCACGGGGCGGCGCGATGATTCTGGACGATTTTCTGATCAGGGCCATGCTGGCGGGATTGGGCGTGGCGCTGGCGGCGGCGCCGCTTGGGTGTTTCGTGGTCTGGCGGCGGATGGCCTATTTCGGAGATGCCACGGCGCATGCGTCGATCCTTGGGGTTGCGCTGGCGCTGGCGTTTGGCATTTCGGTGTTCGCCGGCGCGCTGGTGGTGGCGCTGATCATGGCGGCCGCGGTATCAAGCCTGTCGGGGCGCGGCATGGCGATGGACACCCTTTTGGGGGTGATGGCGCATTCGGCGCTGGCCTTCGGGCTGGTGGCGGTGTCGTTCCTGCAAGGTGTGCGGATCGACCTGATGGGGTATCTGTTCGGCGACATCCTGGCGGTGAGCAAGACCGATCTGGCGGTGATCTGGGGCGGGGCTGTGGCGGTAGTGGCGCTGCTGGCGTGGCGCTGGCAGGCCTTGTTGACCACAACGCTCAGCCCTGATCTGGCGCAGGCTGGCGGGATCAATCCGCGCGCCGAGCAGTTGGGGCTGACGCTGGCGCTGGCGGTGGTGGTGGCGGTGGCGATCAAGGTGGTGGGTGTGCTTTTGATCGCGGCGATGTTGATCGTGCCGGCGGCCGCCGCGCGCCCGCTGGCGGCCACGCCCGAGCGGATGGCGCTGATTGCGGTGGGGCTGGCAGCGCTGTCGGCACTTGGCGGTGTGCAGGGGTCTTTCGTGCTGGACACGCCCACGGGACCGACGATCGTTTGTGTGGCGGCGGTGATCTTTGCGCTGACCACGGGGGCTGCGGCCCTTGGGAGACTCTCCATAAAGCAATGATTTTAATGGGCATTTTAAAGCCCCCGGAAAAGATTGGTTCGGGGGCGGATTTTCTATTGACTGTTTTTATCGGAAATAGATAGGAATGTCTTACAAATTCACTCAGTTATCTGAAGGGCAGAAACTCATGACGCTATCCCCCTCCCGCAGCTTGATCGCAGCGATTGCGCTGTCGGCCACCGCATTTCCGGTGCTGGCCCAAGAGGTCAACGTGTATTCCAGCCGTCACTATGACACCGACGATGCGCTGTATCAGGAATTCACCGACCGCACCGGCATCACGGTCAACCGCATCGAGGCCAAGGCCGATGAGCTGATCGCCCGGATGCAGGCCGAGGGCGACAACAGCCCCGCCGACGTGTTCCTGACCGTGGATGTGGGCCGCGCGAGCCGCGCCGAAGAGGCGGGCGTATTGCAGGCCTTCACATCGGACGTGATCGAGGAGCGCATTCCGCCGCATCTTCGGGATCCGGAGAACATGTGGTTCGGCGTGTCGCAGCGCGCGCGGATCATCTTCTATGCCAAGGATCGTGTGGACAACCCGCCGCGCACCTATGAAGAGCTGGCCGATCCCAAGTGGAAGGACACGATCTGCATCCGGTCGGGATCGAATATCTACAACCTGTCGCTGCTGGCGGGGATCATCGACGTGCATGGCGAAGAGGCCGCGCGCGAATGGGCGTCAGGCGTTCTGGCCAACATGGCCCGCCCACCGCAGGGCGGCGACACCGACCAGCTGCGCGGCATCGTGTCGGGCGAATGCGATATCGCGGTGTCGAACCAGTATTACTATCTGCGCGGCTTCGAAGGCGAGGTCGATGGGCTGACATCGGGTCTGGACAATCTGGGCTTCGTCTGGCCGAACCAAGGCGACCGGGGCGCGCATGTGAACCTGTCGACCGTCGCCAAGGCCGCGAACGCGCCGAATTCCGAAGAGGCCGACAAGCTGCTGGAGTTCTTCACCAGCGATTTCGCACAGGCGCATTTCGCCGGTCAGAACAACGAATATCCGGCCGTGAGCGGTGTGCCGCTGGACGAGGATACTGCGCGGATGGGGATCTTCATCCCCGACACCCAGACCAGCACGGCGGTCTATGGCGACAATGCCGCGACGGCACAGGCGATCTACAACGAGATCGGCTGGAACTGATCCGCATCGCGCTGCGACACGACCCCTGACCGCAGCCCTGCCCCGCGCCAGACCGGCGCGGGGTTTTTCGTGTCGGCGGCAGCACGCCGCGCCCCTGCGCATGGCGGGCGGGACGCCCCTGCCCTATTCGGCGGCGCGTTTGAGGCTGGCCATCAGGGTGTGGAATTTCTCGCCCTGAACGGCGACATGTTTGCGAAGGATGTCTTCGGCGCGGGCAGAGTCGCCATGTTCCAGCGCCGCGACGACCGCTTCGTGCTCGGCCATGGATTGCGCCATGCGACCGCGAAAGCGGAGCTGCTTGCGGCGGAAGGGTTTGAGGCGTTTGTGCAGTTTGGCGGTTTCATGCTCCAGAAACCCGTTGCCCGACTGCTGGTAGATGATTCGGTGGAACCGCTCGTTTTCGGTGTAGTAGCTGTCGGCGTCGCGCGCTTCGACCGCTGCCAGACACTTGGCGTTGGCCTTGCGCAGATCCGTGAGCGCAGTGTCGGTGATCCGCATGGCGGCAAGGCGTCCGCAGGCGGCCTCAAGCTCGGCCATGACCTCGAACATCTCCATCAGTTCGACCGGGCCGGGCTGCCGGACAAAGGCGCCGCGACGGGGGATCATCTCGACCATGCCGGACAGGGCAAGCCGTTGAAGCGCTTCGCGAAGTGGGGTGCGGGAGACGCCGAAATGCTCGGCCAGGCGCACCTCGTCCAGACGCTGACCGTCGACGAAGGTTCCGTCGAATATCAGCTCTTCGAGCTGAACGGCGATCTGATCTGCACGGCGCGTTTCCATGGAACGGAAGTTTATCACCTCGCCCTCGAGATGCAACATCAACGGTCTTGTATACAAAGAGGTTGACTTGAAAAACACACCGCACATAACCTGCACAGACATCCCCGGCCACGCCGGGGCAATGCTTTGGGAGGAGAACCATGAAGAGAATGCTTAAAACCGCCGTGGCGGCAGCAGCACTTGTGTCGTCGGCCGCGCTGGCCCATGCGACGGAACTGCGCCTGTCCCACCAGTGGTCGAATCAGGATGTCCGTCATCAGGTCGCGCAGATCGTGGCCGATGAAGTGGCTGCCGCCGGTGTCGATCTGGACATCAAGATTTTCAGCTCGGGGTCGCTGTTCAAGGCCCGCGAACAGTATCAGCCGCTGAGCCGTGGCCAGCTGGACATGACGGTTCTGCCGCTGAGCTATGCGGGCGGGCAACAGCCGGCCTTCAACCTGACGCTGATGCCCGGTCTGGTGAAGAACCACGACCACGCCGCGCGCCTGTCGGCCAGCCCCTTCATGGAGAAGCTGGAAGAAAAGATGGCCGAGGATGACGTCATGGTGCTGGTGCATGGCTATCTGGCGGGCGGGTTCGTCGGCAAGGACAACTGCATCACCAAGCCCGAGGATGTCGCGGGCCTGCAGATGCGCGCCGCCGGCAAGGCGTTCGAGCAGATGCTGGCCGGTGCCGGTGCGTCGATCGCGTCGATGGCGTCGTCGGAAATCTACAACGCCATGCAGAGCGGCGTTTTGGAAGCGGTCAACACATCGTCCTCGTCCTTCGTCAGCTTCCGCATCTACGAGCAGGCCGCGTGCTATACGCCTGCGGGCGACGTGGCGCTGTGGTTCATGTATCAGCCGCTGCTGATGAACAAGAGCACCTTCGAGGGTCTGACAGAAGAGCAGCAGAACGCGCTTCTGGCGGCGGCAGAAAAGGCGGAAGCCTTCTATCTCGAAGAAGCCAAGAAGGAAGATGCGGCGTCGGTCGAGGCGTTCGAGAAAGCCGGTGTCGAGATCCGGAACATGACGCCTGAGGATTTCGACGCGTGGCGCAAGCTGGCGCAGGAGACATCCTACAAGTCCTTCGTCGAAGAAGTGGCTGATGGTCAGGAACTGCTGGACATGGCCCTGTCGGTCGAGTGATCCGGCGCGGGGCGATCCATCAGGATCGCCCCCACAGTCCGCGGCGCGGACATCCTTCAAACTACCTGAATTTCAAGGGAGACGAGCATGGCCGGTCAAAGTTCGGCTGCGGCAGCGCAGACCGGGAACAATCCTTTTCTGCGCCTGGTCGCGGCCATTTCCACCCTCGCAGGCTGGTGTTCGGCCGGGATGATCGTGCTGGCGGTGGGGATCACCTGCCAGATGATCTTCATCCGCTTCGTGCTGAACGGGTCGACCGTATGGCAGACCGAAGCGGTGATCTATCTGATGGTGGCGGCCACGCTGATCGGTCTTCCCTATGTGCAACAGTTGCGGGGCCATGTGAATGTTGACCTGTTCCCGCTCGCGCTGCCGCCACGGGCCAGATACGTCCTGTGCATCATCACGCTGTCGGTCTCGATCCTGATCGTCGGGGTGATGCTGTTTTACGGATTTGAGTACTGGCATTTCGCCTGGGATCGCGGCTGGCGGTCGGACACGGTCTGGGGTGTGCGGCTGTGGATTCCCTATCTGTCGATCCCGGTCGGTTTCGCGCTGCTGATGCTGCAGCTGGTGGCCGATCTGGTGGCCGTCATCATCAAGGTCGACAAACCCTTTGGACTGGAGAACGTCTGATGGATCCTCTTCTGCTTGGGGCGCTTGTCGCCATTGCCACCATCATGGTGCTGTTTTCCGGCGTGTCGGTGGCCATCGGGCTGCTGATCGTGTCGGCGGGTTTCCTGATCATCTTCGACGGGCTGCGCTCGTTGGAGTTGATGCCGGAAATCCTGTTTGGAAAGTTGAACAATTTCGCCCTGCTGTCGATTCCGATGTTCATCATCATGGGGGCGTCCATCGCCTCGACGCGGGCGGGGGCCGATCTTTATGAGGCGCTGGAACGCTGGCTGACGCGTATTCCGGGGGGGCTTGTGGTGTCGAACCTTGGCGCCTGCGCGCTGTTTTCGGCGATGTCGGGGTCCAGCCCCGCGACCTGTGCGGCGATCGGCAAGATGGGCATCCCCGAGATGCGCAAGCGCGGATACCCGGATGCGGTCGCTGCAGGCTCCATCGCCGCAGGCGGCACGCTGGGTATTCTGATCCCGCCCTCGGTGACGATGATCGTCTACGGGATCGCCACCGAAACCTCGATCGGGCGCCTGTTTCTGGCAGGGGTCATTCCGGGGCTTCTGCTGGTGGCCCTGTTCATGGCGTGGTCGCTCTATTCGACCTGGCGGTCGGGCGATGCGTCTGTCCTTACGGCGACGCCCTATACCTGGCGGCAGAAGCTCGAGATTCTGCCGCGCGTTCTGCCCTTCCTGCTGATCATCTTCGGCGTGCTCTATGCCATGTATGGCGGGATCGCGACGCCGTCCGAAACGGCAGCCGTGGGTGCGCTGATGTGCCTGCTGATCGCCATGATCATCTACAAGCTGTGGAGCCCCAAGGCCCTATGGGTCGTCCTGCGGGACAGCACGCGGGAATCCGTGATGATCCT
>JALQUE010000262.1 GCA_023260815.1 Roseovarius sp. | reverse complement strand
TAGGCGGCCATCACCGGGATATCGACGAATTGGATCGCGTTGATGAAAAGAAGGCCGACGCCGGGCCATTGGAACACCGTCTCAGTGATGATTGCGAAGGCGATGATGCTGCCCAGTTGCAGGCCGGTGATGGTGATGACCGGCACCAGCGTGTTTTTCAGCGCGTGGCGGAAATTGACCGATTTCTCGCGGATGCCGCGGGCGCGGGCGAACCGGATGTAATCCATGCGCAGCACCTCAAGCATCTCGGTGCGCACGAGGCGCATGATCAGCGTCATCTGGTAAAGCCCAAGGGTGATCGCCGGCAGGATCAGCGCCTTGAGGCCGCTGGCCGTCAGAAAGCCCGTGGTCCAGCCGCCAAGATCGGTCACTTCGCCGCGGCCGAAGCTGGGCAGCCAGCCAAGTTCGACGGAAAAGACGTAGATCAGCAGGATGCCGATCAGGAACGTGGGCAGCGATACACCGATCAGCGACAGCGTCATGATCATATTCGCGGCGGTGCCACGGCGGCGGATCGCGGTAAAGATGCCAAGGGCGATGCCGCCAAACAGGGCCAGAACGCCCGAGACGAAAGCCAGTTCGAGAGTGGCTGGCAGGCGCTCCATCAGGATCTCGGCGACGGGTCGGCCCTGCCGGTAGCTGAGGCCGAAATTACCCTGAGCGGCCTGTTCGAGAAAGCGCCAGTATTGCACGATGAAAGGCCGATCAAGGCCAAGTTGCTGGCGCAGACGTTCGATATCGGCCTGTGTGCGTTCCTGACCCAGCATGTTGTCGACCGGGTCGCCCACGAAGGCAAACATCGAAAACGCCACCAGCCCCACGATCAGCAGGACCAGCAACGACTGGAACACGCGACGGATGATATAGGCCAGCATCGGGGGCTCCGATCAATGCGGGAAGCCGCGCCCAACGGGGTGGGGCGCGGCGTGTCCGGGCGGGCGTGCAGCCCGCCCGAAACGGCGTCAGTTCATGGTGAAGAACTTGAACTTCGGATCATCCTCGGGGCTGACTTCGGTGCCAACCGCGTTGGACATGCCCCAGTTGAGCACCTGATGGTGGATCGGGATATACAGCTGTTCTTCCTGCACCACGTTCCAGATCGACTGGATGGTTTCGTTGCGCTTTTCGAGGTCGGTCTCGGAGGCCAGTGACACGATCATCGCATCCACGTCCGCGTTCGAGAAGCCGGTGCCGTTCCAGCTGCCGCGCTCTTCGCCACGGGTGTGAACGAGGAAGTTGAAGACGTATTCCGAATCGTAGGTCGGCACGCCCCAGCCCAGCATGTAGAAATCCGTCTGATCGTTGGTGATCAGCGGGAAGTGCTGTGCCTTGGGTTTGGCGTCGAGGTTCACGGTGACGCCGATCTGCGCCAGCATCCCGACAGCCGCCTGACAGATCGCCTCGTCGTTGACGTAACGGTCATTTGGGCAATCCAGCTGGATCGAGAAGCCGTCGGCATAGCCCGCCTCCGCCATCAGCGCCTTGGCGGCGTCGCTGTCCGTCTTGGCCGAGCTGTCCATCTCGGCGGTCCAGCCGTTGACGAAGGGCGGCGCGATCATGCCTGCGGGTTGGGATTGCCCGCGCATCACCACCTGCTTGATTGCGTCACGGTTGATCGCCATCGACATGGCCTTGCGCACGCGCACATCGGCGAGTGGGTTCTTGCCTTCGACATTGTCATTGGCGAGGTCCTCTGCGCCCATGTTCATGCCAAAGAAGATCACGCGGTTCTGAGGAGCGGTCTTGACGACCAGACCCTCGGTCTCGCCGACGCGGCCCAGATCCTGCACGGGAACATCCTGAATGAAATCAACCTCGCCCGACAAGAGCGCCGCGACGCGGGTGGCGGCGTTCTGGATCGGGGTGTAGACAATCTCGGTCACGTCCATCGGGAAATCGTCCTTGCCCCAGTAGTTTTCGTTCTGGGTCAGGACTGTTTTCACGTCAGGTTCGCGGCTCACCAGCTTGTAGGCGCCGGTGCCCATGGCATTGGTCGAGGCAAAGGTGGTCTGGCCGCCTTCGATGTCCTGCACGGCGACGGAGTCGTTCGCCTCGGCCCAGCCTTTGTCCATCATGAACAGGTTGGTCAGGTTCGAGGGCAGGATCGGGTTCGGCCCGTCGGTGACGAATTCGACGGTGTGATCATCCACCGCGCGCACCTCGACCACCGAGGACAGAAGCTCTTTCATGTTGGAATTGTCGGATTTCGCGCGGGTGATGGAAAAGACCACATCCTCGGCGGTGAAATCGGACCCGTCGTGGTATTTGACGCCCTGACGCAGGTTGAAAACCCAGATGTTCGGGTCATCGGCCTTGGGCGCCCAGTCGGTTGCCAAGGCAGGCTGGAACGCCCCGGTCATGTCGCGGATGATCAGCGGTTCATAGATCTGATGCGCCAGCGTGTGGGTCGGTCCTTCGTTCTGGGCATGGGGATCAAGTGTGAGTGAATCGCCGGCGCGGGCCCAACGCAACGTCTCGGCAGAGGCGCCGATCGATGTGCTTGCCAGTAGGGCGGCAGCCAGAATTGCTGTCTTTGTCATGGTAAACTCCCTGTTTAAACTTCGGATTTGGCTCCGAATTGGTAGCGATCACAATAACCGAGTCTTCTGTTCCCGCAACCGGACATGAAAAGAAAATCCTCCAGCCTGGCATGACGTTTCGTCAAGCTGGCTTGGGGTGACGGGGGATCGGGATGTTGTCGGCGTGCGGCTGTGGATGCCCTGAGGATGCCCTAATTAACTTACTAAATTAGTCGGTTAATATTGACACTGACATGTCCCTCCCATAGCCCTGAGGGCGACACCGGCGTGGTTTGGCGTGAGGCTTGGAGTGTTCTGGCTTTTGCGCGATTGTCGCGTCGATGTCGCGCGGGCGGCCTGCGTCTGGCAGACGATGGCGCAGGGCCCGCCTTGCACGAATGATAGCGACCTGAGCGGTATGGGACGATTGGATCCTCCGCCCGGCAGCCAGCATGACATATCCGAACAAGGATCGAACCGATGAAGAATACCGTTGGAAGTCTTGTCACCGCTGCGGTGATGTCGCTTGGCTTTTTGCTGCCCGTGGCGGCCGAGGAGGTGTCGCATTATGCGCCCGAGCCGTCCGCAACACTGGAGCAGGCCATTGAGAATTTCGTCAACTATAACCGTAAGCTGGCCGATGTTCTGGAGCGTGATCCGTTGACGACGGCGGATATGGAAGAGGTGCATCAATACACCTATACGCTGGAAATCGCCTTGGCGAAGATCAACGAAGACCTGAGCGCGCTTCCCGTGGTTCTGGAAGAGGTTCATCAGGCCTCGGAAGGGGATGATCCGGCCCGACTGCGTGATGCGGGCGCGGCGTATCTGGGGCAGGCACAACTGCTGGATCGCTGAGGCCGGGCTGATATCCGGTGCGGCCCGTGGGCAGGGCCGCACCGCATCCCACACTTTTTTTGTCGGGAATGTCTGGAACCCGGCGGCGTTTTGTGGCAGCCATGGCGCCTGAACCGCCGAAAGCACCGATATGTCCGAACGCCTGCTGCATCGAATTGCGTGGATTGCCGTGATCCTGTGCGTCGCGCCGATCTTGGCGGCTGCGCTTGCGGCCTTCACCGGCGATCTGGATACGTGGCGCAATATTCTGGCGTCGGTCCTGCCGCGCTATACGCGTACAACCCTGATTTTGGTAATGATCGTAGGGGTTTCGACCGCGCTGATCGGCAGTGTGACGGCTTGGCTGGTCACGGTCTACCGCTTTCCCGGTTCCCGCTGGTTGGAGGTGGCGCTGGCGCTGCCGCTGGCTTTTCCGGCCTATGTGCTGGCTTATGCCTATACCTCGTTGCTGGATCATCCGGGGCCAGTGCAGACGTTGCTGCGCGAGGTGACGGGGTGGGGGCCGCGGGATTACTGGTTTCCGGAAATCCGCAGTCTGGGCGGGGCGGCGTTGATGCTGACCATCGTGCTTTATCCCTATGTCTACCTGTTGGCGCGGGCATCGTTCAAACAGCAATCCTCGAACGCGTTTCTGGTGGCGCGGACACTTGGGCGGTCGCCGTTCCGGGCGTTCCTGAGGGTGGCGCTGCCGATGGCGCGGCCGGCGATCGCGGGGGGCGCGTTGCTGGCGGTGATGGAGACCATCGCGGATTACGGCACGGTCGCGTTCTTCAATGTGCAGACCTTTGCCACGGGTATTTATCAGGCGTGGTTCTCGCTTGGGGATCGGGCGGCGGCGGCGCAATTATCCCTGTGTTTGCTGAGCTTTGCGCTGCTTCTGGCGGGGCTGGAGCGGGCGCAGCGCGGCAAGGCGCGGACTGCGGGACAGGGCGCGCGGTTCGAGATGATGGAGCGGCCTGAATTGACCGGTGCCGCAGGCTGGATGGCGACGGCCTTCTGTCTGGCGCCGGTGGCGCTTGGGTTCATTATTCCCGTTATAATGCTGGGGGTTATGGCCGTGGGATCCGGGCAGAACCTGTTTGACAGCCGGTATCTGTCGCTGATGCAGAATTCCGTTCTGCTGGCGGGGGTTGCGGCGGTCCTGACGGTGATCGGAGCGGTGCTGATCGGGTTTCGCGCGCGCACCCGGCCGGATCGCCGGTCACGGCTGATGGTTGTGGGTGCGGGGCTGGGATATGCGGTGCCGGGCGGGGTCATCGCGGTGGGGCTGATGGTGCCGATGGCGGCGCTCGACAATCTGATCGACGACGTGATGGAAGCCTCGTTCGGGATCAGCACGGGGCTGCTGATCACCGGGTCGATCTGGCTGATGATCGTGGCCTATATGGCGCGGTTCATGGCGGCTGCGCTGAATGCCTATGACAGCGGAATGGCAACAGTTCCAGTGCATTACGACGCGATCGGCCGGTCGCTTGGGCAGCCGGGACCGCGGCTTTTGTGGCGGGTGCATCTGCCTGTGGCGCGCACCAGCGTGCTGACGGCGCTGCTGATCGTGTTCGTCGATGTGATGAAGGAACTGCCCGCCACGCTGATCCTGCATCCCTTCAATTTTCAGACGTTGGCGGTGCAGGCGCACCGGTTGGCGTCGGATGAGCGGCTGTCGGAGGCGGCGGTGCCGTCACTGGTGCTGGTGGCGTTCGGTCTGATCCCGGTGGCGCTGCTCTGCCGGACTTTGGGGCGGGATGGCACGCAGGGGCGGCGGAGTGCGAAGCTGGGGACGGCGATCCGCGCCAGTTGAGCCGCGAATCGGTCCTGAAGCCCTTGGTTAACAGGGAAAAACCCGGTCTGCATCGCGTCGGTATGACGTCGGTATCGCGTCGGTATCGGGCCACCCGATGCCATATGTGAACGGGCCGCGCGTTGCGGCACGGCCCGATAAGACCCGCAGCGCCGGTGTCAGCCGTAATTGCCCTTCACCCGTTCCTTGGTCGGATCGAAATGTGGGAAGGGGACGATGGTGGCCTTGAGGCGTTTTTGCTGGCCGTCGAGCTGACCCACTTCGACGGCGGTGCCGGGCTCGGTATGGGGCATGTCGAGCCGCGCCAGAGCGATGGTCTTGCCAAGGATCGGTGAGCGCATGGCCGACGTGATCTCGCCGATCTGGGCGCGGCCCATGCGCACGCAATCGCCGCCCGAGGGCACGATGCCGCTTTCGATCTCGAGCCCGACCAGTTTGCGCTGCGGATGCGCCTTGCGGCTTTCGAGTGCCGCGCGCCCGATGAAATCGTCCTCTTGCGTCTTGAGCGGCACGGCAAAGCCGATCCCGGCCTCGAACGGGTCGGTGCGGTCGCAGAATTCGGCATTGGCGAAGATCAGACCGGATTCGATGCGCAGCATATCGAGAGCCTCAAGCCCGAGGGGCAACATGCCCTTGGGGGCGCCTTCGGCCCAGATGGCGTCGAACACTTGCGGGGCGTGCTTGGGGTGGCAGAACACCTCGTATCCCAACTCGCCGGAATAGCCGGTGCGGCTGACCACCAGCGGGATGCCGTCGTAATCGCCAATCCGGGCGATGGTGAAGCGGAACCACTCCAGCTCGTCGATGGTGGGCTGGGTGGGTGGCGTCCAGATCAGGGCCGAGAGGATCTCGCGGCTGAGGGGGCCTTGCACGGCGATGTTGTGCAACTGGTCGGTGGAATTGCGCACATAGGCGTTCATCCCACGCTCTTGCGCCTGCTGGCGCAGCCACAGCCCGGAGGTGTCGTTGCCGCCGATCCAGCGGAAATTGTCCTGACCCAGACGGAACACGGTGCCGTCGTCGATCATGCCGCCGTGATCGTAGCACATTGCGGTATAGACCACCTGACCCACGGCCAGCTTTTTCATGTTGCGGGTCACGCAAAGCTGCATGAGGTCTTCGGCGTCCGGGCCTGTCACCTCGTATTTGCGCAAGGGTGACAGATCCATCACGGCGGCTTTTTCGCGGCAGGCCCAGTATTCGGCCAGCGCGCCCTTGCCCGTCATGTCCGATGCGAGCCAGTAGCCGTTATATTCGATGAAATTGCGCGTGTGTTGCGCGAAGCGGGAATGAAACCCGGTTTCCTTGGTGTCTTCCACTTGGGCCTCCGCCGATTTGCGATAGCCGATCGAACGGCTGAATGTTTCGGTCGCGCCATAGCTGCGCACCTGAATGTCGGTGGGGTTCCAGCCATTGGCCGGATCGACGTCGCAGGGGCAGGCGGTGGACACGCAGATCAGATCGGTCAACGCGCGCAGCAGCACGAAATCGCCGGGGCGCGACCACGGGTCGTCCATGCCGATGGCGTTGGTGTCATCCAGCATGGTGTTGAAGAAGAAGTTGATCGCGGGCCAACCGGCGCGCGGGCGGATGCCGTATTGCGCCAGATCGGCGTTCATGTTGTCCGAGCAGTTCACGTGACCGGGATAGCCCAGATCCTCGTAATAGCGCGCGGTGCAGGCCAGCCCGAAGGTGTCGTGGCGGCCGCAGGTGTCCTGCACGATCTCGACCAGCGGTTC
>JALQUE010000365.1 GCA_023260815.1 Roseovarius sp. | reverse complement strand
TGCAGCGCAACGGTTTTCTCGCCGTTGAACCGCGCGGTGCCGATGCGGTCCTCGAAGGTCAGGTTGATTTCGGCCAGATCGCCAAGCGTGATGATCCGGTCGCCATTTGTCTTGACCGGCAGATCATAGATGTCGCGCGTCTCGCTGAACGAGGACGGTATCTTGACCGAGAACGTCCCGCTCGCCGTTTCCACCTCGCCGGCGGCGATCAGCAGGTTGTTGTTCTGCACCACATTGATCAGTTCGCCCGCCGTGACGTTGTAGGCCTCAAGGCGCAACGGATCCAGAACCACCTCGACCATCTCATCGCGATTGCCCGCGATCCCGGCCTCGAGGATCGGCTCCAGCGCCTCCAGCCGGTCTTGCAGATCCTTGGCCAGCCGCGCCATCGTGCGTTCCGGCACATCGCCTGTCAGGTTCACGATGATAATGGGAAATTCGCTGAAATTGATCTCGTTGATCGAATATTTCTCGGCGCCATCGGGAAATTTGGCTTCAGCGGCGTTCATGGCGTCGCGCACATCGGCCATGATCTTGGTCTTGTCCCAGCCAAACTCGAATTCCAGCGCCACACCGGCATAATTCTCGGCGGCGGTGCCGGTCATCGACTTGAGCCCGTCCAGATCGCTCAGTTCGGTCTCCATGACCTTGACCAGCAGCTTTTCGCTGTCCTCGGCCGAAATGCCGGGAAAGGCCACCGACACGAACAGCGCCGGAATTTCGATGTCCGGTTCTCCCTCCTTGGGCAGCCCGACATAGGCCACCGCGCCCGCAAGGATCGACACGGCGATGAAGGCCAGAACCATCCGCGCCCGCGTTGCGGCCCAGTCGACGATCCCGGTCATTGACCAAGATCCTGATAGCTGGGGGTCACCTTGACGCCGTCGGTGACATATTCCTGTCCGATGATCATCACGTTCGCGGTTTCGGGCAGCCCGGCAAGCCAGACACCCGTTGTCGTGTCCCTTAGCAAGGAGATGGGGGTGAACTTGGCCTCGTTGTCCTCGGTGATCAGCCGTACCCCCAATGTGCCCTCGTCATTCAGGGTCAGCGCCGATTGCGGCAGCAGATGCGCTTTCTTGCCGGCGGCGGAAATCACGATCTCGGCGGTCTGGCCGTCGCGCAGCGTCAGGTCGGGGTTGTCCACGCGGATTTCGACACGAAACGTGCGGGTCGTCTGATCGGCTTGCCGCGACAGGAACGTGACATTGCCTTGCACCCGCCCGCCCGACGCCATCTCGGCCCCCGCCAACGCGCCCGGCTCGACCCGGTCAACAGCGGTTTCCGGCACGAACCCCACCAGCATGATGGGATCAAGCTGGATCACCGTGGCGCACAGCGCGCCGGGCTGAAGCAAGCTGCCCAGTTCGGCGGTATCGCTTTCCAGCAACCCGGCGAATGGCGCGCTGATCGTCAGACGCTCGATTTCCTTCTGCGCCGCCGCAACAGCCGCCTGGGCCGATTCGATCTCGGCGCGGGCGGTTTCCAGACCGCTGGTCGCCGACTCGACAGCCGCCTCCGCCGATCTCAGCGCCGCCTTGGTCGAGGCCGCGCGACTTTGCGAGGCGAATCCCTCCTGTTGCAGTTGACGCGCTGCGTTGTCGTTGATCCGGGCCTCCTCAAGACGCGACTGCGCCTCGGCCACGCGGGCTTGCGTCTCGGGAACGCGGGCGCGGGCGGCCGCCAGCCGTGCGCGCGCCTCGGTCAGCGCCGCCTCGCGGGTTCCGGGGTCCAGCTTGCACAGCGTCTGGCCGGTTTCGACGAATGCGCCCTTGCGCAGCGGCTCCGAAATGACCTGTCCAGTGGTCTCGGCGCGCAGATCGACCTGGCGGAACGCTTCGGTCTGGCCGCGCAGGATCACCGCGCTGTCGATCGTGCGCGCGGTCGATTTAACCGCCACCACGCGCACCGGGTCTGCTGTGCCTGCGGCCTGGGTCGGCGCGTCCTGTCCGGTTGCGGCACCACTTTCGGCCAGGGGTGTTTCAGGCCCACCCGTCAGGATCGCCACAAGCCTGTCACGCTCGAAAACGAAGGCGTAGACAATGGCCGTGACCACAATTGCGGCGATGATCGGAAACAGTCGCATCTTTGGTACCTTATCAGCGGTCAGCAGCGCACACCATAATTCCCAAGCCGGTTGGTTCCGACTTGACGGAATTACGCTAAACTATCCTGTTTAGATTAAACCTTTACGGGTGTGCTCGCAAGATGGCCAATCTGCCACGCTTCTCCGGCCCCTTGGCAGGGCCGGGTCTACGCGCTAAGAGGGGCGCAAACGCAAGGGGTATCGGGCGTGAGCGACACAGACAGTTTCATCGACGAAGTCTCGGAAGAAGTCCGCCGCGACCGCCTGTTCCGGCTGATGCGGCGCTATGGCTGGATCGCTGTCGTCCTTGTTCTGCTGCTGGTCGGCGGCACCGCCTGGAACGAGTGGCGCAAGGCGCAAGAGCGTCAGTCCGCGCAGGCGTTCGGCGATGCCGTGCTTGCCGCGCTGGAGGATGACAACCGCGATGCGCGCGCAGCGGCCTTGTCCTCTGTCGAGGCGCCAAATCCCGGCGCCGCCGCAATGCGCGACCTGCTGGCCGCCGCCGAGGCATCGGCCGCAACCCCGCAAGAGGCCGCAAGCCGCCTTCTGACATTGTCCGAAACCAGCGGAATCGAGCCTGTTTACCGCCAGATTGCAACCCTCAAGGCCGTGGCAATGCCTGGGTCCGGGCTGACGGTGGATGAGCGGCGCACCCTTCTGCAAGGTCTGGCCCTGGCCGAGGGGCTGACCCGCCTTCTGGCCGAAGAACAATTGGCAATGATCGACATCGAAACCGGCGACACCGCATCGGCCCTTGACCGCCTCGGCGCGATTGTGGGCGATGCACAGGCGACGGCGGGCTTGCGTCGCCGCGCGTCACAAGTGATTGTAGGACTGGGTGGCACGCTGCCGGTTCAGGGCGAGTAGAACAATACGCCGCCGCCGGGCCTGCAAGGTCCGATTGGCACGCGACAAGTGAGGGGGCTTCGGCTTTGAAACCAAACGCGATTTTTCTGGGGCTTGCGGCCATGCTGGCCGTCACGGCCTGTTCCAGGGAAGAAGCGGTCCTTCAGGGCGAGCGTGAAGGCATCCGCAACGTTCTGACCGCGTCGCCCGCCCCTGAAGACGACAGTGCGCAGGTCAATCGGTCTCAGCCGGTATCGCTGCCCGCGACGCAAACCAACGCAAGCTGGACACAGGCCATCGGCACACCTGCGACGCGCACGGCCCATCCGGCCCTGGCTTTGGCGCCACAGCGCCTTTGGTCAACGTCGATCGGGGCTGGCGACGGGCGCAAGGCGCGCATCACCGCCGATCCGGTTGTCGCGGGGGGGCGTATCTTCACGCTTGATGCACAGTCACAGGTCAGCGCGGTCTCCACCTCCGGCGCGGTCGAGTGGCGCCGCAGCCTGGTGCCGCCGAACGATTCCGCCACCGACGCGTCGGGCGGCGGTCTGGCCTATGGGGACGGCAAGCTGTTCGTTTCGTCGGGCTTCGGCCTGATGACCGCTCTCGACGCCGAAACCGGGGCCGAACTTTGGCAGCAGAACCTGCGCGCCACCGGTTCGGGCGATCCGACGGTGGTTGGCGATATGGTGTATCTGGTGGCCGGTGACGATGTCGCATGGGCGCTCGATACCGATACGGGGCGTATCCGCTGGCAACTTGCGGCGACACCTGACCTGAACAATGTCATGGGCGGCCCGGCGCCTGCGGTCTCGGACAAATACGTGATCTTCGCGTTCGGCGCGGGCGAGGTGCAGGGTGCGTTCCGTCAGGGCGGGCTGCGGCTTTGGGATGCGCAGATCGCCGGCCAGCGTAGCGGCTATTCCGGTGCGCGCGTCGCTGATATCACCGGCGATCCGGTGATCGACGACGACCGGGTCTATGTCGGCACCCATTCGGGCCGCGTCGTGGCGCTTGGTCTGGCCAATGGCGAGCGTCTGTGGACGGCCAATCAAGGCCCGCTCAACCGTGTGTGGCCCGCCGGCGATTCGGTCTATCTCATTTCGGATCGCAACGAACTGGTGCGCCTGCAGGCCGAAGACGGCGATCAGGTCTGGGCGATCAAGTTGCCGCTCTTCACCAAGGACCGGCCCCGCCGCCAATCCGAGATCGTGGCCCATCATGGCCCGCTCATGGCAGGTGGGCAGTTGATTGTGGCCTCTGGTGACGGATTGCTGCGAATCTTCGACCCGGTGACCGGTACGCTGACCCGCACGATCGACTTGCCGGGTGGGGCGACGACAAATCCCGTCGTCGCAGGAGGCACTCTTTATGTCGTGTCGGCCAATGGGCAATTGCACGCTTTCCGTTAGGCCCGCGATACTGTAACAGGGCGGCTTGATCCGTCCCGGAGCCTGAGACATGAGTTTCACCCTAGCCATCGTGGGCCGCCCGAATGTGGGCAAGTCCACGCTGTTCAACCGCCTTGTCGGCAAGCGCCTTGCGCTGGTCGATGACCAGCCCGGCGTCACGCGCGACCTGCGCGAGGGCGAAGCCAAGCTTGGCGATCTGCGCTTCACCGTGATCGACACCGCTGGCCTTGAAGAAGCCACCGACGAGTCGTTGCAGGGCCGGATGCGCAAGCTGACCGAACGTGCCGTGGACATGGCCGATGTGTGCCTTTTCCTGATCGACGCGCGCGCCGGTGTGACCCCCACCGACGAGGTACTCGCCGATATCCTGCGCAAGCGCGCCGACCGGGTGATCCTCGGCGCGAACAAGGCCGAAGGCTCGGCCGCCGATGCCGGAATATACGAGGCCTATGGTCTGGGACTGGGCGAACCTGTGCGCCTGTCGGCGGAACATGGCGAGGGGATGAACGAGCTCTATTCGCTGCTCCAGCCGATTTCCGACGCATTCGAGGACCGCGCCCGCGCCGATGCGCCCGAAACCGACGTGATCCTCGACGAGGATATCGAAGATGAACCCGATGATGTGGCCGGTCCCACCGCGGCCCGCATTCCCACGCCCGAACGCCCCATGCAGGTGGCTGTCGTCGGTCGCCCCAATGCCGGCAAATCCACGCTGATCAACACCATTCTCGGGGATGACCGCCTGCTGACCGGCCCCGAGGCCGGGATCACCCGCGACGCCATTTCCCTGCAGATTGATTGGGATGGTCTGCCGGTGCGGATTTTCGACACCGCCGGCATGCGCAAGAAAGCCCGCGTTCAGGACAAGGTCGAAAAGCTGTCGGTCTCCGACGGGCTGCGCGCCGTGAAATTCGCCGAAGTGGTCGTGGTGCTGCTCGATGCCGCCATTCCGTTCGAGCAACAGGATCTGCGCATCGCCGATCTGGCCGAACGCGAGGGCCGTGCGGTGGTCGTGGCCGTCAACAAATGGGATATCGAGGACGACAAGCAGCAAAAGCTGCGCGATCTGCGCGAATCGTTCGAACGGCTCTTGCCGCAGCTGCGCGGTGCGCCTCTGGTCACCGTGTCGGGCAAGACGGGCAAGGGGCTGGACCGCCTGCGCGACGCCGTGGCCAAGGCCTATGACGTGTGGAATCGCCGCGTGCCCACCGCCCAACTGAACCGCTGGCTGGCCGGCATGGTCGAGGCGCACCCGCCGCCCGCGCCCGGCGGGCGCCGGATCAAACTGCGCTACATGACCCAGGCCAAGACACGCCCGCCGCATTTCGTGGTGATGTGCTCGCATCCCGACAAGCTGCCCGAAAGCTATTCGCGGTATCTGGTCAATGCGCTGCGTCAGGATTTCGATATGCCGGGCACGCCGATCCGGCTGCACATGCGCTCGCAATCCGACCGCAACCCCTATAAATCCAAGAAGAAATCAACGCCGTCGCGCCTGCGCAAGCATATCCACGGGCGCGGCTCGCAACCCGGCTAGACTGGTTGGCTAGACTGGGCGGCTATCTAGACTGGGCGGTTAGACTGGGCTGAGGCGTCTGCGCAGGGCGGTGACGGCCAAGGCCGCGATGCCTGCACCG
>JALQUE010000237.1 GCA_023260815.1 Roseovarius sp. | reverse complement strand
CCTGATCCTTGAAACGCTCATGCTGGGCGTGTTCATGGCGCTGGACCTGGTGCTGTTCTACCTGTTCTTCGAGGCGGGCCTCATTCCGATGTTCCTGATCATCGGTATCTGGGGCGGCAAGGAACGGGTCTATGCCTCGTTCAAGTTCTTCCTCTACACCTTCCTCGGCTCGGTCCTGATGCTGATTGCGATGGTGGCGATGTTCTCGGATGCGGGCACGACGGATATCGTGGACCTGCTGAACCACCAGTTCGGCTCGGAAAGCTTCTCGGTTCTGGGCATTCACATCGTGGGCGGGATGCAGACGCTGATGTTCATCGCGTTCTTCGCCAGTTTCGCGGTCAAGATGCCGATGTGGCCGGTCCATACATGGCTGCCGGATGCCCACGTTCAGGCGCCGACCGCGGGGTCGGTCGTGCTGGCGGCGATCCTGCTGAAGATGGGCGGCTACGGCTTCCTGCGCTTCAGCCTGCCGATGTTCCCGGTTGGGGCCGATCTGCTGACGCCGCTGATCCTGTGGATGTCGGCCATCGCCATTGTCTACACATCGCTGGTGGCGCTGGCGCAGGAGGACATGAAGAAGCTCATCGCTTATTCCTCGGTGGCGCATATGGGATATGTCACGATGGGCATCTTCTCGGCCAATCAGCAGGGGATCGACGGCGCGATTTTCCAGATGATCAGCCACGGTTTCATCTCGGGGGCGCTGTTCCTGATCGTCGGGGTGATCTACGATCGGATGCACACCCGCGAGATCGACGCCTATGGCGGGCTTGTGAACCGGATGCCTGCCTATGCGCTGATCTTCCTGCTGTTCACGATGGCGAATGTCGGTTTGCCGGGCACAAGCGGCTTCATCGGCGAGTTTCTGACGCTGGTCGGTGTCTTCCAGGTCAACACCTGGGTCGCGCTGGTGGCCACCACGGGCGTGATCCTGAGTGCGGCCTACGCGCTTTGGCTGTATCGTCGGGTGATGTTGGGCGATCTGATCAAGGAAAGCCTCAAGTCGATCGGTGACATGACCGGGCGCGAGCGGGCGATCTTTGCGCCGCTGGTGGTGATGACGCTGCTTCTGGGTGTCTATCCCAGCCTGGTGACCGATATCATCGGACCCTCGGTGGAAGCCCTGATTTCAAATTACGACACGGCTCTGGTCGAGGCGCATGGCGCCAACCAGATTGCCGCGGCGCAGCACTAACGGAGGCCCTGAGACATGCAGGCTGATCTGAATGTTATCCTGCCCGAGATCGTCATCTCGGTCTATGCGATCGCCGCGCTGCTGTTTACGGCCTATACCGGGCGCGACCGGATGGCCGGGATGCTGTTGTGGCTGACCGCGGCGCTGTTCACGGTGATGGCACTGTGGATCGGCACGACGGGGCAAGGCACGCGCACCGCTTTTGGGGGCATGTTCAACGATGATGGCTTCTCGCGGTTTGCCAAGGTGACGATCCTTCTGAGTGCGGCCGCCGTGATGGTCATGGGGCAGGAATACATGATGCGCCGCAAGATCCTGCGGTTCGAGTATCCGGTCCTGATCGCGCTTTGTGCGGTCGGCATGATGCTGATGGTCAGCGCGGGCGATCTGATGGCGCTTTACATGGGGCTGGAGCTGCAGTCGCTGGCGCTGTATGTCGTGGCCTCGCTGCGTCGCGACAGTGCGAAATCAACCGAAGCCGGTTTGAAGTATTTCGTTCTTGGCGCGCTGAGTTCGGGCCTTCTGCTCTATGGCGCATCGTTGACCTATGGCTATGCGGGCACGACGCTGTTTTCCGGGATCATCGTCGCGGCGGACGGGCAGGCGCCGGTGGGGCTGCTGATCGGTCTTGTCCTTGTGTTGGCTGGTTTGGCCTTCAAGGTGTCGGCTGTGCCCTTCCATATGTGGACACCCGATGTCTATCAGGGCGCCCCGACCCCGATTACCGCCTTTTTTGCCACGGCACCCATGATGGCCGCGATGGCGCTGTTTGCCCGCGTGGTGCATGATGCCTTCGGCAATGTGGTCGGCGACTGGCAGCAGGTGCTTGCTGTGCTGGCGCTTTTGTCGATGTTCCTTGGGGCTGTGGCCGCGATCGGGCAAACCGACATCAAGCGCCTGATGGCCTATTCCTCGATCGCGCATATGGGATATGCGCTGATGGGGCTGGCGGCAGGGACGGTCTTTGGCGTGCAGTCGATGCTGATCTACATGGCGATTTACGTGACAATGAATATCGGCACCTTCGCCTTCATCCTGTCGATGGAGCGTGACGGCCAGCCGATCACCGAGATTGCCAGCCTGAACATGTATTCCCGCGCCCATCCGGGGCGTGCGCTGGCCATGATGATCCTGCTTTTCAGTCTTGCGGGCGTGCCGCCTCTGCTGGGCTTTTTCGGCAAGCTCTATGTGCTGCGCGCAGCCTATGAAGGCGGTCTGGCTTGGTTGGCCATCGCCGGTGTGGTCGCCAGTGTGATCGGGGCGTTCTACTACCTCCGGATCGTGTATTTCATGTATTTCGGAGAAGAGCGCGAACCTCTCGAAACCTCTCGATCGCCCGTGCAATGGAGCTTTCTGATGGTCTCGGCGGCCCTGATGCTTCTGGGGATCATCAATATGTTCGGGATCGAGGCGATGGCTCAGGCAGCGGCAGCGACCCTTGTCAACTGACCGTGATTTTCTTGAATTCCTGCACCGTGACGCGCCACTGGCGCGTCACTTCGTTTGGGATGGCCCCTGTCCTGGTGGTCGGGGGATGTCGGTATGATGGATGCGCCGCGCGACAATTCGAACTGGCCCGTGGGCGTGGGTCGCAGGGTGCTGGCCGAGGTCGACAGCACCAACGCCGAGGCTGCGCGCCTTGCCCCCGGCCTGGTCGGCCCGGAATGGATATTGGCGCTCAACCAGACGGCCGCGCGTGGGCGGCGCGGGCGGCCATGGACACATCCGCAGGGAAATTTCGCAGCCACGCTTGTCATGCGTCCGATGGAAAGCCCCGATCAGGTGGCGCTGCGGTCATTCGTGGCATCGCTGGCCTTGTATGATGCGTTCGTTGGGGCGACCGGGCGGGCCGGGGGGCTGACGCTCAAATGGCCAAATGATGTTTTGCTGAATGGTGGCAAGCTGGCTGGTATCCTGCTGGAAAGCGCGGGCACCCAAGACGGGCTGTCGTATTTTGCGATTGGCATCGGCGTCAACCTTGCCCAGGCCCCGGGCCACGACATGGTCGAAGAGGGCGCGCTGCGGCCTGTGTCGCTGCTGTCCGAGACCGGGATGGCGGTCACACCAGAAGAATTTCTGAACCTTCTGGCGCCGGCCTATGCGCGCTATGAGGCGCAGTTCACGACGTATGGTTTCGGCCCCATTCGCACCGAATGGTTGGCGCGGGCGGCCAAGCTTGGGCAAACGATCACCGCCAGAACCACCCGCGACGAGATGACCGGCATCTTCGAGACAGTGGACGAAGCGGGCAATCTTGTTCTAACTACGCCGCAAACTCGGCACGCCATTCCGGCGGCCGAAGTGTTTTTCTGAAGGAGCGCGATATGCTTCTGGCCATTGACTGCGGCAACACGAACACCGTGTTCTCGATCTGGGACGGCACGTCTTTCTTGTGCACGTTGCGGACATCCACCCATCAAGCGCGCACTGCGGATGCCTATTTTACATGGTTTTCGACGCTGGTGAAGCATTACGGGATCGAGGCGGATATCACCGATGTGATCATATCGTCGACAGTGCCACGGGTGGTGTTCAACCTGCGGGTCTTTGCCGACCGGTTTTTCGGCTGCCGGCCCATGGTGGTGGGCAAGCCCGAATGCCTGTTGCCGAACCCGCCGCGCGTGGATGTGGGCACAGGCGTGGGGCCGGACCGTCTGGCCAATGCTGCAGGCGCCTTTGACCGTCATGGCGGCGATTGCGTGGTGGTCGATTTCGGCACGGCAACGAATTTCGACGTGGTGGCCGAGGACGGTGCCTATGTGGGCGGCGTGATCGC
>JALQUE010000162.1 GCA_023260815.1 Roseovarius sp. | reverse complement strand
TCGATCAGCATGATCCCTGCCGCATTTCCCACGCGACCTGCCCGACGGACTTCCAGGGTCCGAGGAACTTGATGACCTCGGTCTTGAACAGACCAATGATGCTTTCCGCGAGGGCATTGTCATAGGAGTCCCCGACGCTGCCGACCGAGGTGTCGATGCCTGCCTCAGCCAGCCGTTCGGTGTATCGGATCGACAGATATTGGGCGGATTCAATCGGTCGTCGCAACACCTTCGATCATATCCTGTTTGAGTAGCCGGTCGAGAGCTTCTGCCGGTGTTTGCCAGCTCAATGTTTTCCGCGGGCGCGTGTTCAGCGCGTGGGCGACGGCGCGCAATTCTTCCGCACCATGTTTGCTGAGATCGGTGCCCTTGGGGAAGTATTGGCGGAGCAGACCGTTGGTGTTCTCGTTGCTTCCGCGCTGCCATGGGCTCTGAGGGTCACAGAAGTAGATCTCGAGGCCGGTATCGATCCGCAGTTGTGCGTGCTGGGCCATCTCGGCACCCTGATCCCAGGTCAACGAGCGACGCAGGTGGGCAGGCAGGCTGCTGAACGTCCCTGCGATGGCATCCCGGACGGCCTCGGCGCCGTGGCCGGCAAGAGCTGGCCCATTCTTGACAGACTTGGCAGCCCCGTGCCCTTCCATGCGCGGCAGGTGCAGGAGCATGGTGAAACGGGTCGTGCGTTCTACCAGCGTGCCGATCGCCGAGCTGCCGAGACCAAGAATGAGGTCCCCCTCCCAATGACCGGGAACGGCTCTGTCGCCGATCTCCGCCGGGCGTTCGCTGATCATCAGGGCATCGGCGATGAAGGCCTTGCCGCGGTTCCGGGCGCGTTCGCGGGGTAGCCTGAGTGCGCGACCTGACCTCAGGCAGGCTGAGAGTTCTCGCCTCAGTGCCCCGCGTCCTTGAATATAAAGGGCCTGGTAGATGGCTTCGTGACTGATACGCATGGTCGGATCCTCGGGAAAATCCACCTTCAAGCGCTGCGAAATTTGCTCCGGGCTCCAGGCCGATGACCAGCGTCGGCTTTGACGGTGAATGGCGCGCCGACCCTTCCATACCACGACGGGTCCATCGAAGGCGATGCCGTCCGGTGTGGCAATGATCCCGGACAGCCGATCCTGCACGTAGTCACGCAAAGCTGGGTTGAGCGCGAGCTTGCTGGCCTTCGGCCGTCTGCCCGCACGATCCGCGTGCCACTGCGCGGCAATGGCGCGATAGTCGAACTCTCCGCCGCGCGTCGCCGAGTTGCGCCTGATCTCGCGTGAGATTGTGCTGGGACATCGCCCCAACTTCCGCGCAATCGCCCGTACGCCGGTACCCCGAGCGCATTCGAGGGCTATTTCCTCGCGTTCCGCGAAGCATAGGCCACGGCCTTTGGGCAAAATGGCCGAAGGTGAAAAATGGGTGGGAGGCATTCCGCCAGAACTCCGAAACCACCGAGTTCCGACCGGGGGAGAAACACCCGCTGCGACGGCAGCATCCTCGCTGGACAGCCCTGCTGCAATCTCCCGCCAGAACCGGCACAGATGCTCACGTTGCCACACCGGCGGTCGGCCTGGCGAGGATAATTTGCGTCGCGTTGAACGCTCCGACTTCCGTCTTCCTGACATCAACAACACCTCCAATAGCGTGGTGTTGCGACGACCGATTGAATCCGCCTTGCCCGCCGCGGTCCGAATGGTGAACCAGTCCACTTTTCTGAACGGGCCGTCGATCGTGCAGGGCCTGCTCCAAAGCATCGAGAACAAAGTCCGTTTTGGCGGACCGTGAGACCCGCCACCCGACGATGCGATCAGCGAACGTATCGATGACGAAGGCCACATAGACAAAGCCCTGCCACGTGGACACATAGGTAAAATCGCTGACCCAGAGCAGGTTCGGTGCAGGCGCCCGGAACACGCGGTTTACCTTATCACGCGGACAGGGCGCTGACGTGTCAGGGATCGTTGTTTTAACCGCTTTTCCACGCACAGCGCCCCGGATGCCGATCTGTTTCATCAGACGGTCCACCGTGCAGCGCGCCAGCGAAAAGCCCTCACGCTTCAGCTGATGCCACGCTTTTCGAACGCCGTAGACCTGGTAATTTTCGTCCCAGACACGTTTGATCTCGGAGCGAAGCTCGGTGTCACGCCAGCCGCGGCCCTGGCCTTCCTCCTGTCGGCACCGGCCATCAACCCGGTCGTGCTGGCTTCGACTTTCGTCGCCTTCCCGGGTGAGC
>JALQUE010000047.1 GCA_023260815.1 Roseovarius sp. | reverse complement strand
TTGAGACCATGATCCAGCAGATCATGGCCGGCATTCGGCCTGCATCGCTGATTGCCGTGCCGATGTTCATTTTCGCGGCTGACATCATGACGCGCGGCCAGTCTGCCAATCGGCTGATCGATCTTGTCATGGCTTTCGTGGGTCACTTGAAAGGCGGACTGGCGGTGTCCACGGCGGCGGCCTGCACGATGTTTGGCGCGGTGTCGGGATCCACCCAGGCGACGGTCGTGGCCATCGGCTCGCCGTTGCGGCCACGTATGCAAAAGGCGGGCTACAAAGACAGTTTCATTCTGGCGCTGATCGTGAATGCGTCGGATATCGCGTTTCTGATACCGCCGTCGATCGGGATGATCATCTATGGCGTTGTGTCAAACACGTCCATCGCCGAGCTGTTCATCGCCGGGATCGGGCCGGGTCTGCTGATCCTGTTCCTGTTTTCGGTCTATTCCTGGATCTACGCGGTCCGCCACAAGGTGCCGACCGAGCCGAAATTCAGCTGGTCGGAACGGCTGACCGCCGGGCGCAAGGCGCTCTGGCCGCTTGGCTTTCCGGTGATCATCATCGGCGGCATCTATGGGGGTATCTTCAGCCCGACCGAGGCGGCGGCGGCCTGTGTCCTCTATGCGCTGATCCTTGAGGTGGTGATTTTCCGGGAACTGGACCTCAAGGGGGTCTATGACACGGCCAAATCCACGGGCCTCATCACGGCGGTGGTGTTCATCCTGGTGGGTGTTGGCGCGGCTTTTTCGTGGGTGATCTCGTTCGCGCAGATCCCGCAGCAGATCCTTGGCGGGATCGGCATCGACCAGATGGATCAAATCGGAGTTCTGTTCGTGATCTCCATTGCGTTCTTTGTCGGCTGCATGTTCGTGGATCCCATCGTGGTGATCCTCGTGCTGGTGCCGATCTTTGCGCCGGTGGTGGACTCGGTGGGGCTTGATCCGGTCCTGGTCGGCACGATCATCACGCTGCAAGTGGCGATCGGGTCGGCAACGCCGCCGTTCGGCTGCGATATCTTCACCGCCATCGCCGTGTTCAAGCGCCCCTACATGGAGGTGATCCGGGGCACGCCGCCCTTCATCTTCATTCTGTTGTCGGTCGCGGTGGCGCTGATCTTCTTCCCGCAGATCGCATTGTTCCTACGCGATCTTGCCTTTGCGAAGTAGTCAGGAGAGACGGATGTTCACATCAATCCTTGTTCCGTTCGATGGCTCGCCCAATGCCGAAAAAGCCCTTGAAACCGCGCTGGAGTTGTCGCGGGCCTGTAGCGGCGACGCGATCAAGATCACGATCCTGACGGTGTATCGGCACCATTCGATGCTCGAGGCGTCGCTGTCGATGGTGCGCCCGGATGATCCCGGAAATCTGGACGATATCATGCGCGCCCATGCCAAGGAGGTGGCGGAATATGCCAAGACCCTTGCGCACAAGGCGGGCCGGACCGATGTGCGGGCTTTCGTGAAATCCGGGCCTGCCTCGCGGACGATCGTGAAATTCGCCGAAGAGCACGGGATGGACCTGATCGTGATCGGTAGTCGTGGCATGGGCTCGGTCGAGGGGTATCTTCTGGGCAGCGTGTCCCACAAGGTTACCGGGATTTCGACGGTCCCGGTGCTGGTGGTCTGACCGCGGCGCCCGTTTTCGGGCGGGCGCCGCGTGTCATGGTCAGGCCTTGTCGCGCTTGTGGCCCCCGCCGCCCCGGCGGAACAGCCGTGTCACGATCATGAAAAACAGCGGTACAAAGACCACCCCCAGCACCGTGGCCGACAGCGTGCCTGCCAGAACGCCCGACCCGATGGCGTTGCGCCCGCCGGAGCCTGCACCCGAACTCAGAACCAGCGGCAGCACGCCAAGCGAGAACGCCATAGACGTCATGATGATCGGGCGAAATCGCTGGCGCGCGGCTTCGGCCACGGCGTCGATCACGCGCTCTCCGGCTTCGTATCGGTCGCGGGCGAATTCCACGATGAGGATGGCGTTCTTGCCGGTCAGGCCGATGACCGTCAAAAGGCCGACCTGAAAGAACACACCGTTTTCGAACCCGCCCAGCCATGCGCCGGTCAGCGCGCCCAGAATGCCGATCGGCATGGCCAGCATCACCGCGAAGGGAATGGACCAGCTTTCGTACAAAGCCGCCAGAGACAGGAACACCGCCGCCAGCGACAGCGCATAAAGCAACGGCGCCTGATTGCCCGACTGCCGCTCTTCCAGCGACAGGCCGGTCCATGCCAGATTATAGCCGGTGCCAAGCTCGCTCACCAATCGCTCCATCTCGGCCATGGCCTCGCCGGTGGTGACGCCCTGTGCGGGCGAGCCCTGAATCTGGATCGACGGCACGCCATTGTAGCGATAAAGCCCCTGCGCCCCGTAATCCCATCGTCCTTCGGCGAAGTTGGAGAACGGCACCAATCCGCCGCTGGCATTGCGCACGCGCCATTTGTCGATATCGGTCGGCGTGGCGCGGGCATCGGCCTCGCCCTGAACGTAGACGCGCTTGATCCGACCCTGATCGATGAAATCGTTCACATAGGTGCCGGCCCATGCTATCTGCAGAAGCTGACCGACATCGGTGGGCGTCAGCCCCATCGCACCGGCCTTGCGCCAGTCGATATCCAGATTGAATTGCGCGGCATCCTCAAGCCCGCTTGGACGGGCCGAGGCAATCAGGGGGCTTTGCGCGGCGGCCCCAAGTAGTCGGTTGCGCGCGGCGACAAGATCCTCGTGGCTTTGGCCGTCACGCGCCTGCAGGTAGAAATCGAAGCCCGACACGTTGCCAAGCTCGATCACCGACGGCGGCACGATGGGGAACACTTGCGCGTCCTGTATCTGACTGAACGCGCCAAAGGCCCGTCCCGCCAGTGCCTGCACGCTTTGTTGCGGGGCAGGGCGCTCGGCCCAGTCTTTCAGCTGCACGAAGGCCAGACCCATGTTCTGACCGCGCCCTGCAAAGCTGAAGCCGACGACGCCGAACATCGAATCCACGACCTCGGTTTCCTCGTTGAGGTAATAGTCCTCGACCTGTTTGACCACGTCCAGCGTGCGTTCGGCGGTGGCGCCTGTGGGGGTCTGGATCAAGGTGAACAGAATGCCCTGATCCTCTTCGGGCAGAAAGCCCGTGGGCGTGCGCAGGAACAGTGCCACCATCACCGCCGCCAGCGCCAGATAAATCACGCCAACGCGGAACGGGCGGCGCACACTCCAGCGCACGGTGCCGGTATAGCCGTTTGTCAGCCCCGAAAACCCGGTGTTGAACCAGCCGAATGGCCCGCGTTTGGCCGCGTGCCCCTTGGGCTTGAGCAACGACGCGCAAAGCGCCGGGGTCAGTGTCAGCGCAACCACCACCGACAAGGCCATGGCCGAGACGATGGTGATCGCGAATTGCTGATAGATCACCCCGGTCGAGCCGGGAAAGAACGCCATCGGCACAAAGACCGCCGACAGCACCATGGCAATCCCGATCAGCGCCCCGGTGATCTGGCCCATCGATTTGTGGGTGGCTTCGCGCGGGGGCAGACCTTCTTCTTCCATGATGCGCTCGACGTTCTCGACCACCACGATGGCGTCATCCACCAGCAGGCCGATCGCCAGCACCATGGCCAGCATGGTCAGCGTGTTGATGGTGAACCCCGCCGCCGCCAGCACCCCGAACGTGCCCAACAGCACCACGGGAACCGCCAATGTCGGGATCAGCGTGGCGCGCAGGTTCTGCAGGAACAGGAACATCACCAGAAAGACCAGACCGATCGCCTCGAACAGGGTCTTGACCACTTCCTTGATCGAAATTTCGACAAATGGCGTGGTGTCGTAGGGGATGACGTAATCGACGCCCTCTGGGAAGAAGCGGGCAAATTCGGCCATCCGGTCCTTGACCGCGGTCGCGGTGTCCAGCGCGTTTGCGCCGGGCGCCAGCGTGATCGCCATGCCCGACGCCGGATCGGCGTTGAACCGGGCAATAGTGGCATAGTTCTCGGCGCCGATTTCGACGCGCGCCACATCATCCAGCAGCACCAGACCGCCATCGGTTTCGGCGCGCAGCACGATCTGGCGGAAATCCTCGGGGGTGCGCAACAGGGACTGCGCCGTGATCGTGGCGTTGAGTTGTTGTCCGTCGACGGTGGGGCGCGCACCGAAGGCGCCCGCCGATATCTGCGCGTTCTGTGCCGAGACCGCCGCCACGATATCGGCCGGCGTCAACTCGAATGCGGCGAGTTTCGCGGGGTCCAGCCAGATGCGCATGGCGTATTGTCCACCAAACACATTGACCGATCCGACGCCCTGTATCCGGCTGAGTTCATCGACGAGGTTGCTGACCATGTAATCGGCCAGGTCCACCTGCTCGAGCGTGCCATCTGTCGAGATCAGCGCCACGACCATCAGGAATCCGGCAGATGATTTTTCAACGGTAAGGCCCTGACGCTGCACGGTTTCCGGCAGAAGGGGTGTGGCCTGACTGAGTTTGTTCTGAACCTGCACCTGCGCGATATCGGCGTCTGTGCCGGTCTCGAAGGTCAGCGTTACTTCGGCCCTGCCGGCGGCGGTTGAGCTGGAGGAAAAATAGCGTAGCCGGTCAAGCCCGGTCATCTGCTGCTCGATCACTTGAGTGACGGTGTTGGCCACGGTGTTTGCCGACGCGCCGGGATAATTCGCCGTGATCGTGACCGAGGGCGGCGCAATCTGCGGGTATTGCGCAACCGGAAGCGTGCGAATGGCCAGAATGCCGATGCCCATGATCAGGATCGAGATCACCCAGGCAAAGACCGGCCGGTCGATGAAAAAGCGTGCCATGCGTTGCGTCCCTTTGTCCGCCGGTCAGTCTGCCGGTGCTGTGTTCGCGCCCATGTCTGCGTCGCGTTCCTGTGCCGAGACCGTGGCGCCCGGCGCTGTTTTCTGAAATCCTGCGACCATGACGCGGTCGCCCGGTGCCAGCCCGTCATTGACCACCCAATCGCTGGCGCGGTCCTGCAGGATCGACAGGGCACGCTCTTCGATCACGCCGTCGGGGTTCACGACCCAGGCTGTCGGGCGTCCGCGACGATCGCGCACAACGCCTTCCTGCGGCACGAGAAACACGCCGGCCACGACCTCGACCGGCAAGGAAACCTGCACATACATGCCCGGCAACAGCAGAGTGTCGGGGTTGGAAAACTGCATCCGAAGCGTCACGACACCTGTTTGTGGGTCGACATTCGGCTCGGCGGCCTGCAGGCGGCCCGTATGCTCATACTCTGACCCGTCGGCCAATGTCAGCCGGACGGTGCCGTCTGCATCGGCGAGCGCGTCTTCGGTTTCGCCACGCCGCCAGCGCAGCAGATCGGCGGCGGATTGCGTCACGTCGACATAGACAGGGTCGATTTTGCGGATCACGGCCAGTGGTTGCGCCTGACTGGCGGTTACCAATGCGCCCTCGCTGGTCTGCGAAAGGCCGATCCTGCCCGACAGGCGGGCGCGGATTGTGGTGCGCGACAGCTCGATCTCGGCGGCGTTCAGCTGCGCACGCGCCAGTTCAAGTGCGGCCAGTGCCGAGTCGCGCGCCGATTGGGCATCATCCAGCGCTTGTTCACTGGCCACGTTCCGGGCCTGCAGTTCTTTCAATCGCTCCGCTTCGCGTTCTGCCGCACCAAGCTGTGCCTGTGCCTGCGAGACGCCAGCGCGCGCCTGCTGCACTGCCGCTTGATATGTCGCGCTGTCGATCCGGTAGAGAGGGTCGTTTACATCGACATGCGCGCCTTCCTGAAAAAGCCGTTCGGTGATGATGCCGTTGACCTGTGGGCGCACCTCGGCTTGCGCCGATGCCGCGACGCGACCCGGGAGCGCCGACGTCAGCGTGACCGTCTGGGGCTGCAGCGTGACCACCGTCACCGCTGAGGGCTGCCCACCCTGTTGTGCAAGCGTCCACGACGGCATCGCCAAAAGCAGGCACGTCACCAAAGCGAAATGAATGCGTGCTGAACCTGTCATCACAACCCTTTCCAGATTTCGAACCGGCGTCGGGGCACTGCCGTTACGCGGTATTGTGTTTCGGGCCTTAGACAGTCCCCAGCCACAGACTTCAACCATCCCGATCGAACACGCAATGTGCGTTTATGCAAGAGGTCACACTACCTGAGGTCGCGCACCATCGGGCTGTTGAGAACTGGCCAGTTGCCTGCTGACACTTGTTTCTTATCCTTGAACGCGACAAAGCTGCGTTGCCCGAAATATGCTAGTTTTTCAAGGTTACCGCCCAAATCTTCGGGGGTATCTGCGGAAATGAACAGAAAAACCTGTCCTGACGGGTCACGTTCCGCCCAACTTCGCGCCGTACCTGCGCGGGTTTCCGGCGGGTTTGGCGTCTCGATCAACAGGTCGCGTGTTGTGGCCACGCTGGATGTGTCACCGATCACCACCACCGGCCCCGGGGCAAGATCGGTCGCCGATGTAATGATCTTGGCGTCGGCCATGCCCCGAATTTGCGATGTCAGCCGTGTCACCGCGTCGTAGAAGCCTTCGGGCACTGTGATCTCAAGACGTTGCAGATCGGGTGCGAACAGGCCATCCGCAAGGATCGGGGCCGTTTCCATTGGCAGCAGGTGCCGCGCAAGGGCAAAGTCCGGATCGACGGTCACTTTCGTCGCGTCCCCGGGCATCGCGATGTCGCGGGTAACGCGACCTGATCGCAGGTCCAGGACGTCCAGAACCGTTCCCTCTGTCGTGTCGATCCGGATTGGGACGCGCAATCTGTAATAGGGTTTGGTCTGTGCCACTGTCAGACGCAGGGTGCGGTTCTCAATCTCCCGGACCTCGGTCAGCGAGATTTCAGGCAGGCCCGAGCGTGTCAGCCACTGGTCGAAAAACCAGTCCAGATCGCGTCCGGACGCCATTTCAAAGGCCGCTTTCAGGTCGTCCCAATCCGCGACTTGATGCTTCTGCGTCGCATAGAAGTCGCGGATGCCGGCGTTGAATGCAGACGCTCCGATGTCATCGCGCAGCATGTGAAATACCAGCGCCGCCTTGCCATAGCCCACCGCTTGTTGCCCATCATGCGCCGAGGACTGGAACGCGGTCAGCGGGCGGTCCGCATCCGGTGGCAGATCGGCCAAGGCACGTAGCCAGTCCAGCCGCATCTTGCGCGCTGCGTCCCCGTCCCCTGCTTCGGCCAAGGCATGATCTGCCTGATAGGTGGTCAATCCCTCGGCCCAGTTGCCGCTGTCGTAATCCACCGCTACGGCGTTGCCCCACCAGCTGTGCAGAACCTCGTGCGCCAGCGACCGGCCCCGCATATAGGGATGTGCGAGGATCGACTGACTGACATACGTCAGGCCGGCAAATCCAAGGCCCACCGGGATCGGCGCCGATACTATGGAAAACGATGTGTAGGGATATGGCCCGACCCGCGCCTCGAAATCCTGAATGTAGTCAGCTGCGGCAGTCAGATAAGCGTCGGAAAGGCCGGCATCCGCAGTCCCGAAATAGGTGCGCAGATCACGCCCGTCGCGCCGCGTTTCGCGCATCTCGTACGCGCCTGTGAAGACACCGATGTCCTGGGCCCGGCCCTCGAAGGTGAAGGTGGCGCTGTATCGCTCGTCATCGATCAGTGCGACAGTCCTCGATCCTGTTGCCACGGCTGTCTGCTGGCCCGGCACATCCAGAGCGATTTCGAATCTGTGAAGCGCGCGATCATCCGTCGGAAACCAGTCCGCGCCGATGAGGTAGCTTCCATTTGCACTGAACGCGACGGTGCGTGGAACCCGCTCCAGAGGTGGGAGGCGGCCGGTCAGCGTTGCGGCGAATGTCTGGCCTTTGTGGTGATCGGCCAAGACCTTGCCAGTCTCGGGCGGGTCGATCTTGTGGCCATCCAAAGTCAACGCGGTCACGCGTAGCCAGTCTTCTTGTGGCAGATGGATGGTGCCTTGCGGCGCGTTGATGCGGGTCGTGACCCTGATATCGCCATTTTCCCCTGTGAGGGACACGCTGATCGACTGGCTTACCTGATTGCCGGAAAAAGGCGTGTCGGCAAGTCCGACCGTTGCCAAGGCCGGCATGAGGCATGTTGCGATGATCAAAACCAAAGCCCTGGGCATGTCCATTGCCTTTTCTTGTGGGCACCAGCAGCGGTGCCACTGATGATATAGATTGTCTGGCTGGATCGTCCATGCGGGCCAAGTGGCCCCGAGGACTTGGGCAGCGCCGTCACCACAGGGTCGATGCTACCGTTTGTTTGGCACCGGTCATGCGGGCATCAGATCGTTTTTCTCGATTCGGGAATAAGGCGAAAATGAGGTGGCTTCAAAGGCGATTGACACAATAAATGCATGTAAATCGCCTTTTTATGAATCTCTGTTTCCATATCGTCGACAGTGTGCCGCTTAAGTCACGTGAAATATGGCAAAAAAGCAGCTTAATATTGACATAATATTAACTTCTGTGTGCATACTGCGTCCAAGGTTGTGAGAGATATCTGCGTGGGTCCGATCTTTTGGGGGACGCGACCGGTTCGCAGGAAACGCTCACAACGACAAATCGCAGGCCAAATTATCCGGACCTGCCTACTGTCTTATGAGTAGCCGTGTTTCAGCGGTGTGGTGTGTCTTTTGAAGACTTACCGTTTCAGGCAGCACTTTATTCTACGGCCGGTCGCCCCTGGGTGGCCGGCCACTTCATTTTCCCGATCCGATAACCCGCCTGCCAGCCATCATGTCGTACCGGTCAACACGCCATGCCCGGAAGGCGGCATCCCTCCCAGCTTTTCGGTCAGTTCGGCGGCAGCCCGGGCAACGACCTGTCCGATCCTGTCCAGTTTGTCGTTCTGCAAACGGGCCGCAAGGCCCGACACCGAGATGGCGCAAGCCGCCTCGCCCTGCGGTGACCACACCACAGCGGCAAGGCAGCGCAGCCCGGTGACATGCTCTTCATCATCCAGCGCATACCCACGCTGCCTGATGCCGGCGATGTCCTTCATCGCAGTCCTGAAGTTGCGATGCGACCGTGCCGTCAGCGGGTGAAACCCGGTGCGTGTCACGAAGGCCTTGATATCCTCGTCAGTCCAGGTGGCAAGAATCGCCTTGCCCATGCCTGAACAGAATACCGGCACGCGGCCACCCGGGGGCGATATGGCGCGCATGATCTCGCGACTTTCCACCTGACTGACGGTGACCAGTTCGTCATTGTCCAGCAGCCCCAGATTGGCGGTCTCGCGGGTAACGTCGCGCAACCGGCGCAAAAAGGGCAGGGCAGGGGCCACGAAATTATGCCGCCGGCCAAAGGCCGCACCGGCGGCAAAGGCCTCGCGGCCCACATGCCATAGCGCGCGATCCGGTTCGAACTGGGCAAAGCCCTGCAATTCCAGCGTTGTGAGCAGGCGATGGGTGGTCGACACGGCCAGCCCGGCTTCGCGTGCGGCATCGCTGACCCGAAGTCCTTCATCGTGGCGGCTGATAATGCTCAGCAAGTTCAAGGCGCGGACAACGGATTGCACGCCTTGGCTTTTCTGATTGCTCATTCAGTATACCTTTCCATACAATGGAAAACATTTTTCTGTTTCTTACAACTTTGCTGGCTATGCGCTAGCCCCGTCGCGCACATTAATCCGGAGGATCGACATGACCGATTACGTAGACCGACATGGACTGTCCGTGGCAGCTCCGCTTGCCCGGCTGATCGAAGATGACATCCTGCTGGGCGTCACGCCCGATGCGTTCTGGTCCGGCTATGCCGCGATCCTGCGTGATCTGGCCCCCGTCAATGCCGATCTGCTGGCCAAGCGCGAAACGCTCCAGCGCGAGATCGACACATGGCACAAAGCCCGTCGTGGGCAGGCCTTCGACGCAGAGGCATATCGCGCCTTCCTGTCCGAGATCGGCTATCTTGAGCCTGAACCGGCCCCCTTTGCGGTGACGACCGAAAAGGTCGACCCCGAAATCGCCAGCATCGCCGGGCCGCAGCTTGTTGTGCCGGTGATGAACGCGCGCTTCGCGCTGAATGCGGCCAACGCGCGGTGGGGATCGCTCTATGATGCGCTTTACGGCACCGATGCGATCGAGGGCACGCCCGAGGGACAGGGCTATGATCCGCGGCGTGGCGCCAAGGTGATTGGCTGGGCGCGGGCGCATCTGGATCACGTCGTGCCTCTGGCGCAAGGATCATGGGCCAATGTCGGGGCACTGGATGTGACGGATGGTGCGCTTGCCGTTACCGTGGGTGGCCAGAAGACGGCCCTTGCCGATCCTGCCCAATTCGCGGGTTACACCGAAGCTGGCAACGTGTTTCTGCGCGCCAATGGCCTGCTGATCGAGGTGGTCATCGACCGAAGCTCGGCCATCGGCAAGGATGACCCTGCAGGTATCTCGGACATCCGTCTGGAAAGCGCGCTGACCGCGATTCAGGATTGCGAAGATTCAGTCGCCGCTGTCGATGCCGAAGATAAATGCGTGGTTTACGCCAATTGGTTGGGCCTGATGCGCGGCGACCTGCAAGAGCAGTTCGACAAGGGCGGCAAGACCGTGACCCGCCGCCTGAACCCCGATGTCACCTATCTTGATCCGCAGGGCAACACCGTGACCCATCCGGGCCGCGCCTTGTTGCTGGTGCGCAATGTGGGCCACCTGATGACCACCGACGCGGTGCTGATGGACGGCGCCGAGACGCCCGAGGGGATGCTTGACGCTGCCGTGACCGTGGCCGCCGCGATGCATGATCTGGCCAACACAGGCCCGCGCAATTCGCGCGCCGGATCGATCTACGTGGTGAAGCCCAAGATGCACGGCCCCGAAGAGGTGGCATTCGCCTGCGAACTGTTCGCGCGCGTTGAAGGCGTTTTGGGTCTGCCCACCGCGACCGTCAAGCTGGGCATCATGGACGAAGAGCGTCGCACGAGCGTGAACTTGAAAGCCTGTATCGCGGCTGCTGCAGATCGCGTGGCCTTTATCAACACCGGCTTCCTGGATCGCACCGGCGATGAGATGCACACCGCCATGCTGGCGGGCCCCATGATTCGCAAGGCCGACATGAAGGCAAGCGCCTGGATTCAAGCCTACGAGCGCAACAACGTGCTGGTGGGCTTGGCCTGCGGCCTGCGCGGACGCGCCCAAATTGGCAAAGGCATGTGGGCCATGCCCGATTTGATGGCCGACATGTTGCGCCAAAAAGTGGCGCACCCACTGGCGGGGGCCAACACCGCTTGGGTGCCCAGCCCCACCGCGGCCACACTGCACGCCTTGCACT
>JALQUE010000006.1 GCA_023260815.1 Roseovarius sp. | reverse complement strand
CGTATATGGCGCGCCTGTCTGTGCGCGTCCGGCCAATGTGGCATGCCGAGTCGCGCGTTCAACCGACCGAAAGAGGAGCCGGAAATGCCCAAGATGAAGCCCAAGTCGAGCTGCAAGAAGCGGTTCAAGGTGACAGCCACTGGCAAGATCAAGACCGCGCAAGCGGGCAAGCGCCATGGCATGATCAAGCGCACCAAGAAGTTCATCCGCGATGCCCGTGGCACCACGGTCATGTCAGAGGCCGACGCCAAGATCGTCCGGCCAATGATGCCCTATTCCCGTTAAGGCCGAAGGAGAACCTATAGATGTCACGCGTCAAAGGTGGAACCGTCACCCACGCCCGTCACAAGAAAGTCGTCAAAGCCGCCAAAGGCTATTACGGCCGTCGCAAGAATACCTTCAAGGTGGCCCGTCAGGCCGTCGACAAGGCCAACCAGTACGCCACGCGCGACCGCAAGAACCGCAAGCGCAATTTCCGCGCGCTGTGGATCCAGCGGATCAACGCCGCCGTGCGCGCCCATGATGAAGGCCTGACCTATTCGCGCTTCATCAACGGCCTGGCTAAGGCCGGCGTCGAAGTGGACCGCAAGGTTCTGGCAGATCTGGCCGTCCGTGAGCCCGCCGCTTTCGGCGCGATCGTGGATCAGGCGAAAAGCGCTCTGGCCAACTGAGCCATACGCAGATTACCGGACAGTGAAGTCGCCATCGACCCTATCGGGTCGGTGGCTTTTTTACATTGACGCGTGAGCGCAGAGGAAATTCCGTAACTTTGCCATAAACTCGGCGCTGTTTTGCCCGTTCCCCTAGTCATGGTGGTGATCAACACATCAACCACCGATCACCGGGAGCGCAGCATGACCAACCACCCCATGTCGAAAATCGACCTTCCCCTAAGCGAAAAGGCCCGCCGTCTGCTTGCGGCGCATGACCGTGAAGTGACCCAGCAGATCACAGCGGACTAAGCATGTCGGGTCACGCGTCGATGCGTGACCGGGCCGTGCAGCGCCGTTCATTCCCTTGCGCTGAGACGCCAAGCGCTGTAACCCGCCCGTAATGCCAAACGGGTGAGACAGATGAACGATCTCAGAGACAAATACCTGACCGCGATTGCCGATGCAGCCGGGGAATCCGCGCTGGAGGATCTGCGGCTGGCCGCTGTCGGCAAGAAGGGCGAAATCAGCCTGAAAATGCGCGAGTTGGGCAAGATGAGCCCCGAAGAGCGACAGGTCATGGGCCCGAAGCTCAATGCGCTCAAGGATGAGATCAACAGCGCGCTTGCGGCCAAGAAGCAGGCGTTGTCGGATGCCGCCCTGGACGAGAGACTGCGCACCGAATGGCTGGATGTCACGCTGCCTGCACGGCCGCAGCGGCAAGGGTCGATCCACCCTGTCAGCCAGGTCACAGAAGAAGTCACCGCGATTTTCGCCGATATGGGCTTTGCCGTGGCCGAAGGGCCGCAGGTGGAAAGCGACTGGCACAATTTCGACGCGCTCAACATTCCGGGGCACCATCCGGCGCGCGCTGAAATGGACACGTTCTACATGCACCGCGCCGACGGCGATGATCGCCCTCCACATGTGCTGCGGACCCATACCAGCCCGGTGCAAATCCGTTCGATGGAGTTGGCAGGCGCGCCCTTGCGGGTGATCTGCCCCGGTCGCGTCTATCGTGCCGATTATGATCAGACCCACACGCCGATGTTCCACCAGGTCGAAGGCCTGGCGATCGACAAGGACATCTCGATGGCCAACCTGAAATGGGTTCTGGAAGAGTTCGTGAAGGCGTTCTTCGAAGTGGATGAGGTCGAGCTGCGGTTTCGCGCCTCACATTTCCCGTTCACCGAACCATCAGCCGAGGTCGATATCCGCTGTAGCTGGGAAGGGGGCACCCTGAAGGTGGGCGAGGGCGACGACTGGCTTGAGATTCTCGGTAGCGGGATGGTGCATCCCAAGGTGCTGATGGCCGGGAATATCGATCCTGCCGCATGGCAGGGTTTTGCCTTTGGCGTCGGGATCGACCGGATTGCAATGCTGAAATACGGCATTCCCGATCTGCGGGCGTTCTTCGAATCGGATCTGCGCTGGCTGCGGCATTACGGGTTCGCGGCGCTGGATGTGCCGACGATCCGAGGCGGGCTGAGCCGCTGATCGCAAACGCGCCGGTTCGGATTGGGCGGGAATTTTAAAAAAATTCCCGCTGTTTTCTTTTCAAGAAAACATCCACCCGGATGGTTGTGGCATCGACAGGCTGTCACATGGCCTCTAGGCTGCCGAAAAAAGGAAGTTTCGCGCATGCCGCTTATCCAGCTTGTCTATGCCTCGCGCCCCTTCGGCTTTGATACGGCGATCTTGTCGAACATCCTGTTGGATGCACGCCGGCTCAATGAGCGGGACGACATCACCGGCGCGCTGATCGCACGCAGCGATCTTTATCTGCAACTTCTGGAAGGGCCACAGGACAAGGTCGAGGCCGCCTATCAGCGCATCCGCCGCGATGACCGGCATTTGGAGGTGACGCCACTTCTGACGCGCACCATTGAACAGCGGTTGTTTCCGGGATGGGCGATGCGGGACGATCCGGCGGAAACCTGGGTCTGGAGTATCGATGCGGTGCGCGATGGAGCGATCGACCGCGCCACCGAAGAGGAAACCTTGGGATTTTTCAAGCGGCTCGCCGAAAAGGGCGTTGTGCCGCCGCGCGCCACCTGACCCCCCGATCAGCGGGTCAGGTTTTTTCTGGATGAAGCCCTGGCTTGGGCCGGGACGGGAAATTCGGCTGTGTCGGGCGGGACGGATCGACACCTTTGCCCGGCACGCCGCCAAGGGACGCGCGGCAGGGGTTTTCCCCTAGTCCCGGATAGGCTAAACGCGCGGGGAACCTTAGTTTTGCCTGGATGAGATCCGATGAAATTCACCCTGTCGTGGCTGAAAGACCATCTTGAGACCGACGCCTCTGTGGCGGAGATCGCCGAGACGCTGACCGATCTGGGCCTTGAGGTCGAAGAGATATCGAACCCTGCCGAACGACTGGCCGATTTCACCATCGGCAAGGTGGTCAAGGCCGAAAAGCATCCCGATGCCGACAAGCTGAGGGTCTGTCAGGTCGAGACCGCCGATGGCCCCACCCAGATCATCTGCGGTGCCCCCAATGCGCGCGAAGGGATCACCGTGGTCGTGGCGCGGCCCGGCGTCTATGTGCCCGGCATCGACACCACGATCGGGGTGGGCAAGATCCGTGGGATCGAAAGCCACGGCATGATGTGCTCGGAGCGCGAGATGGAGCTGAGCGAAGAGCATGACGGCATCATCGAGCTGCCCTCGGGAGAGGTGGGCCAGCGCTTTACCGACTGGCTGGCCGAGAACGATCCCGCCAAGGTCGACCCGGTGATCGAAATCGCCATCACCCCCAACCGCCCCGATGCGCTGGGTGTTCAGGGCATCGCCCGCGATCTGGCCGCCCGTGGTCTTGGCACGCTCAAGACCCACGCGGTCGATCCCATCCCCGCCAGCTTCACCCCCGACACCAAGGTGGTGATCGACGCCGACACGCTGGACGGCTGCCCGCTTTTCTGTGGTCGCATCATTCGCGGCGTCAAAAATGGCCCGAGCCCGCAATGGCTGCAGGACGCTCTGCGCGCCATCGGCCTGCGCCCGATCAACTTCCTTGTCGATGTGACCAACTTCTTCACCTACGACCGCAACCGCCCCTTGCACGTGTTCGACATGGCGAAGGTGACAGGCGACCTGCGCGTACATCGTGCCAAAGGTGGTGAGGAGTTGCTGGCGCTCGACGGCAAGACCTATGCGCTCCAGCCCGGTCAAATGGTGATCTCCGACGCCAAGGGCCCAGAAAGCATCGCCGGCATCATGGGTGGCGAGGCGACCGCTGTGAGTGACGACACCACAAATGTATTCATTGAGGCTGCATTCTGGTGGCCGGCGGCAATTGCTGGTCGTTCGCGCCGCTATAACTTTTCT
>JALQUE010000404.1 GCA_023260815.1 Roseovarius sp. | reverse complement strand
TCGTGGGCGAGATCGCGTGCAGGGATCAGGCCCAGATCCTCGGCCAGATTGGTGAGCGCGTGTATGGTCAGCGTCAGGGCGAACCACGGCATGATCAGGTAGAACCAGAAAACCGGCCAGACCAGCACGGGCGTCTTGCCGGAATAGATGAAATTGAAGGTCGCGCCCTCGAATGTCGATATGTCAAAGCCCGCTGCATAAAGACCAAGCGGATTGAACCAAATCCAGTTGAGCCAGATGAGGATCAGGCCAAAGGCGGACGCAAGCAGCGCGACAGAGACCCGCAGCACGCGCACTCCGGCAGGGCCAAGCGCCTCGTGCAGGAGGCGAACAGCCGGATCGATGCGCGCCCGCAGCATGAGCGACGCGCCCACGAACCCGGACCACGCCATCGCCAGCACAGCCAGTTCATCCGCCCAGGCCAGCGTGATCTGAAACAGGCGAAACCCCACATTCAGGAGGACCAGAGAGACAACGGCGCACACAAGCAGCATCAGCAAAATGCGCTCGATCCGGACAATGCCGTCGGACAGGGCACGCAACAGGCGGATCAGCGGCATGCGGTTCTTCCTTGGCTTTCGGGGCATATGCGGTGGCGCGGCATGAGGGCCGCACCACCGCAGTCTTGCAAGATCAGAACGAGGCGACCAGCGCGCGAAGGCGGGCGACATAGGGGGTCTTGGCCCCCCATTCGGCATCCCAACGCTCGACGATATCGCCAAAGAACTCGCGGCCCACATCCTCGGTGATCTGGATGCCCGACGCTTCACGCAGGCTGGCCAGCTTTTGATCTTCTTCCGACACGAAGCGATCGATGGTCCGGTCGCAATGCATCTGTGTCACCTCGCTGATCAGGGCGCGATCCTCTTCGGACAAAGTTGCCCAGACCGGTGCCGAAATCAGAGCCACCATGCCGAACATATGGTGGTTGGTCTCCAGAACATGCGGTGCATGTTCGTAGTAGCGGAAGTTGATGATCGACTCGTAATCCATGTCGAGCCCGTCGATCTGCCCATTGGCGAGCGAATCGTAAATCGCAGGAAGTGGCATCGGCGCGGGTGCGGCGCCGAACATCTCGAAGAACGTGCTGATTGCCGGGGCCGGCGTGATCCTGATCCGCTTGCCGGCGAGATCGGCGGCAGAGTCCACATTTTCACGCAGGACCATCTGGCGCATTCCGATCATCGCATAGCAGACGCCCACCGTGCCTGTGGCGCTTGGCAACGTAGCGAGGATTTCACGCGCCTCGTCCGAGCGCAGAACACGCGCCGCATCCTGGATATTGTCCACAAGGAAGGGGGCGTGCAGCGCGGCCATGTCCGGCACGCGGAAGGTCAGCTCGGCTGTTGTCAGCCACGCCATGTCCAGCGCACCGGTCTGCAATTGCTGCAGCATCGCGGATTCGTTGCCAAGCTGCCCGGAGGGGAAAGCCGTGATCGAAAAACGCCCGTCCGACCGCTCTTGGAGCGTTTCGGACATCGCGGCCACCTCTTTGTTCCACACATGCACCGGGGGCGTGATCAGCCCCAGGCGGAATTCACGCTCCTGCGCCATGGCGGGCAAGGCCAGCCCAAGCGCCACGACTGTTGCCATCATCGGCTTCAAAAACATTGTCGGTCTCCCTATCGGTTACTTGTTCAAGCCCGGTTTTTCTGTGTCTCCGGGTCGGTATGGCGGCGCGGACTGCGCCAGCATTCTATCGCAATCCGTCCTTTCCCTCGATGTCGGCCGCAGCAAGGCCACCGACACGCGCGTGGATGCGAGGCCCGGTTGTCATGACCAATATCAAAGCCAGTTCGGCAGCGCGAGGCGCATCGGCAACCCCCACTTCCATCGCATCGAAATGACTTCGGACATAGGACGCATTGACATGGGTGATCGGCACATCAAGGCGGGTGCCCGGCCCGCCCACCTTCTTGGTGGAGGGCACGATCGCCATTGCGTCGCCCAGAACTTCGCGCATCGCCCAGCCACCCGGCACATGCCACAGCGCGCCATGCTCCAACTCGCCGGCCGCGCCGACGATGGCCCCCTTGCCATAGCCCTGAACCTGTGCGGGATCGCCGCCGAGTGTGTCGAGCATCCTGCGCGCCATCGCCTCTCCCAAGGGTTTGAGTGTGTCCATGAAGGGTGCGATATCAGGCTCGTAGCGGCCAGCAAATGGATTTTCGATCACCGAGACCATGGCCACCCGATTCAATGGAACGATCGCCGGAGGCCCGAATTCGTGAAAGACCTCTTCGGTCAGCAGCACCTGTTTGCGCAGGATCAGTTCAGGCATGTACAAGCGCCTCCTTGCCGGGATGTGGGATGGTCGCGTGAAACGGCAGATCGCCGACAACACGGGCGGTGCCCTGAAGAACGATAAGAGCTCCACCGATCAGGCCACGCGCCTGCATCGATTGGGCCGCCACCTCGCCCGCGTCAAGGGCTGCCGCACAACGGTCAGGCGATAGCGGGGCAACATGCACCGTCACAAGCCGCGCCCCCAGATCGCTGTCGGGCGATAAATCCTGCGCGGGCGCGCGGGTCACTGCCGGATCGCCGGGCAGGTCCACGGCGTTGGCGATCAGCGTCGCCGCAACATCGGCAGCGGCCGCGTCACGGGCGAGGACGGTCACGCTATCGGCGATACCCATCGACTGACTGCGCCCCCGCGCGCCACTGGTGGCGACACCGCGCCAAGGGGTTTCCGGCCCGATCACAAGCCGCCCCGGCGACGCGGGCGCAGCAGGGTTGACCACGACACCGAGCCTGTACGGTGCAGCCCCCGGCGCCAGAAAGAGCGCGATATCGCCGCCGTTGTTGACATGCGCGCGACGAAGGCCGGGGACATCGCTCATCGCCCTGAGAACGGCCGCAGCACCGGCCCCGGCCACCGCCGCCATGGGTGTGACGAACCCGGGCAGATGGGCGCGCGCGGCATGGGCCATGGCGCGCGCCACCTGACCTTGCAGGGGGCAGTCGGACGCGGGCCTGACGGGTTGACGCAAAAGGGGCAGTTCGGCCACAAGTTCGGACAGGAGATCATCGAAACGGGTGACGGCCTGCCTGTAGGCCAAGGTGACCTGTGGCGCGGGGCCATCCGCCTCGACGATCATGTCGATCGGCCCGTGCTGCAAATGCAGCCGCCCGTCGGCAAGGTGCCGGTGGAAAGGGCCGCCGCCGGTCATTCGACGGTCCAGCCAAAGCGGTGCGGCAGCACCGGCCAGCGCGCGGGATCGGTGCCGCGTCCAAGGTGGCGAAGCCCGCCATGCGCCACGCCGGTCACCTCGTCCAACGCGCGAACCGAGTCCATGTGCCCGCCAAGGGCCGCGTAATCGGACAGGCGCAGTGTAAATTCGATCGGCGCCACAAGCGCAGGTGTCGGCACGTAGCCGAACGAGTTTTCGGGCATCTGCATCACATCGACCATGTAGGTGATCCCACCGCCGGGCCAGATATAGACCTCGGCGCCGCCGGAGGTGACATGAGTCAGGGTCTCGCGCACCGAGCGGGTCAGCTTGACCGGGTTTTCCGTGACCCCGGCCCGAAGCGATCCGCCCGCGCCGCCGATGAACACCACCGAACAGAGCGCCGGTTCGCAGTTTTCCTGCACCCGCGCCACCGACGCGGCAACCGGATCAGGCATCGCGGTGGGGGCAGGCCGCAGATCGGCATCCAATTCGTAATAGGCCGCATGATCCCCGGTGGTCGATACCATCAGCATCCGCAATCCGGGCCATGCGGTCTTGGCGTCGAACCGTTCGATGATCGACAACGGATCGACGATGTCGGTGCCGCCCCAGCCCTGACCGGGTTCTGCCACCCGAAAATAGCGGCCCGGCGTGCTTTTGTGGCCCTTGATACGAATACCGGTCGGTGGCACATCCAGCAGCTTGCCAGCTTGATGCTCGGACAGAACTCCGGTGATATGGTCGTCCACGACCACCACCTCATCAAGATGTCGGAACCATTGCTGGGCGAACATTCCGATGGCCGCCGATCCACAACCGACGCGCATCCGCTCTTCGCGGTCGCCGTCGATCACTGGCGGCTTGCCCGCTTCGACCACAAGGCTTGCGCCGTCATCCACGGTCAATTCCACCGCCTGCCGATTGCACAGATGGAGCAAGGCCTCGCAGGTGGCGCGGCCTTCCTTCTTGGAACCGCCCGTGAGGTGATGCACACCCCCCAGACTCATCATCTGGCTGCCATATTCAGCCGTACTGACATGGCCCACCACCTCGCCGTTATAGCGTACCGCGGCGGTTTCGGGGCCAAGATGGCGGTCTGTGTCGATCTTGAGCTTGACGCCGCAATAGGAAAAAATGCCCTCGGTCACCACGGTCACCATATCGGTGCCGTCCATGTGGCTGGATACGATGAAGGGCGCGGGCTTGTAATCGGGATAGGTGGTGCCTGCGCCCACGGCGGTGACGAACCGGTCCGAGGTGTTGACGATCTCGCCGCCCCAGTCGCGGCCATCGTCGAGAAAGCTGACCACCGCACCACCATCAGACGCCATGCGATCAAGGATCACCAGCGGATCAACCCGCGTCAGCACACCATCGACATTGGCGTAGCGATCGCAGGCACCCGCCCGCCCCTCGGCGATGTAGCACAGGACAGGACAGGCATCGCAACGAATCTTCTCGGGCTTCTCGCGACGCGGACGGCCTGACACGGGTGGGGGTGCTGTGGGGTCGGTCATGACGCGCTTATCCCCTGACAGCCTGCAAAGCGCGCAGCACCTTGTCGGGCGTGGCCGGCAAATCACGGACGACAGCACCGGTCGCGTCGCGCAGCGCGTTCAGGATCGCGGGCGCCGTGGGGATCAGCACCTGTTCACCGATGCCCTTGGCACCGAACGGGCCATGCGCGTCCGGGTCTTCGATCAGGATCGACTGCACCCTGGGCACGTCGCCCACGGTCGGGATCAGGTAATCGTGCAGGTTCTCGGTGCGGCCCGGAATGAATTCTTCCATCAGGGCAAGGCCGATCCCTTGGGCCGATCCGCCCTCGATCTGGCCTTCCAGAAGCGTCGGGTTGATCGCGCGGCCCACGTCATGCGCGCACACCAAATCGCGCACGCGGATGGTGCCCAGTTCGATATCCACGTCGATCTCTGCAAGATGCGCGCCCCACCCATAGGTCGCATAGGGTTCGCCCTGTCCGTTCTCGTCCAGCGGCGAGGTTGGCGGATCATAGGTTTCCTCGGCCATCAGGACATAGCCAAGTTGGTTCTCCTGACCGGCCAGCGTCGCCAGGTCGAACGCCGCCGATCCGGCCGAAATCACGCTTCCGTCAAGCCGCAATTGCGCATCATCGCCCGCATTGAGCCTACGCAGCACCTGCGCCCTGAGCGCAGCACCCGCCCGGAGCGATGCCGCGCCGGACACGAACGTCTGCCGCGAGGCCGATGTCTTGCCTGCATCCGGTGTCACGTCGGTATCGGCCCCCACCAGCGTAAAGGCCGAAACCGGCAGGCCAAGCGCCTCGGCGCAGATCTGGGTGATGACCGTATTGGACCCCTGCCCGATATCCATCGCCCCCTGATGCAGAACCAGCGTGCCGTCGGCCTTGATTCCAACGCGGATCGTGGAAGGATTGGGCAAGGATGTGTTGCCGCAGCCATACCACATGCCCGCAACACCGACACCGCGCCGCAGCGCGCCGCCTTCGGCACTTGTCGCCGCATTGAACGCAGCCGCCGCCGCGCGCCTTTC
>JALQUE010000322.1 GCA_023260815.1 Roseovarius sp. | reverse complement strand
TTCTAATGAACCAGCCATTATTATTACCTCTAAAGAAGCTCCGGCAAATAATTTTGATAAACCACTAACTGAATAAAATGCAGCTGATCCAGATACAGATAAAGCCGAAAAGGCTATTATACCGCTCTGGAACGCACCATGTTCGTGGGCGAGGTCGATGATGCCAGCCTGCGCATCTGGGAAGCCAATGTGGCGGCCCATGAATACGGCATGTCCCTGCTCAAGCCCGGCATCAACTGTGCCGAGGTGACCCATGCGGTCAACGCCTTCTTCGAGGAACGCGATTTGCTGCAATACCGCACCTTCGGCTATGGCCATTCCTTCGGGGTGCTGTCGCATTACTACGGGCGCGAGGCAGGGCTTGAACTGCGCGAGGATATCGACACGATCCTCCAGCCGGGCATGGTGATCAGCATGGAGCCGATGTTGACCATCGCGCAGGGGCAACCCGGCGCGGGCGGCTACCGCGAGCATGACATCCTCGTCATCACCGAGGATGGCAACGAGAACATCACCGGCTATCCGTATGGCCCTGAGTTCAACGTGGTCGGATAAGCCGTTTCCGTGCTCCCGACATACAAGGGCGGTCCCATGGGTCCGCCCTTTTGCCATTATCTGCGGCGATCACGTCATTGCACCGGGCCTGCGCAGCCCCTATTCAGGGTGTGACGGGTGTCCACAGCGGTAACAGGGGTAAGCAGCATGGCGGCATTTGCACGGCTGATGTTTTTTGGCTTCCTTTTCCTGACGGTCATTTACGTGGTCATATCGATCTGGTCGCGATCCGTGCGCCGCGAAAAACTGGAACGCGAATGGGACGAGCAGGGTAGGCCCGGCGACAAGGATACCTATATCAGTTCCGGGATGACCGATTACGAGAACTCTCTCAGGCGCAAGCTGATCTTGCTGGTCTATGTCATTCCGACCGTGGCCGTCGCGGTGATCATCTATGTGACGAACTTCATGTAAGGGGGCCGGCATGGTCTATGTGAAATGGGGATTCTGGGGTCTTTTCTGGCTCATCTTGGGGGCGTTCTTCCACTATACGCTGCCGCAGCATGATGTCGTGAGGATCACCGACACGTATGAAAAGCGCGTCGATCCCGGCTCGAACTCCCTGTTCTGGTCCAACGCCGACACCGGCTCGGACCCAACGACGCCAAGCCGTGATGTGTTCTTCATCCAGACCTTTCAGACCAACGACCGGCCGATGATCTATCGCAACGAGGATACCGGCTGGGGCTGGCCGCCCTATTTCAAGTTCGACACGTCCAATCTGCAGGCCGAGGCATCGGACCTTCTCTCGAAGAAAAGCGAAGCGACTGCGCAATGGGTGGTCGTGACCCATTATGGGTGGCGAAACGAGTTTTTCTCGATTTTTCCAAACGCGGTCTCAATCAAGCCGGCGGATGGCCCTGATCAGTCGGTCATCCCGTGGTTCAACATCGTGTTCCTGACGGTGTTCGCCGCCTTCGCATGGGGAATCTGGGTGCGCTGGAAACGGTTTCGCGCCAACCGGATCGATCCCATGATCGAAGACTGGAGCGACGGCCGGGGATGAACGTTTCCCGCCTCGTGTCGCGCGCAAAAGACGAGGCGCGCGCGCACGGGCGCGAAGAGTAGAGTGGCCTTAGCGCTTGCCGTAATACAGCCCCACGACATGCTCGGCCTCGGCAAAGAACAGCCACCGCGAGGCGGCAATACCGGCAAGATGCGCCGCGACGGCCAGTAGCGCCAGCAGATGCCCGAAGGGCAACAGCAACAGAACGACCGGCGCCGCGTATCCCAGCACCAAGGCAATACCACGCAGTTTCAACGCATGTTTGCGCCCGACCACATGCACGAATTCCTTGAGCAGGTAATTGTTACCGGTATGCGGTGCCTCAAATGCCCGCACGCGACCAATGCCGCCAAGACCCGTCGCGCTTCCCATGTCCGTACCGCTGGTCTGCAGCGCCGTGTCGCCGCGCACCCACCAGATCACCTGAACAACCGCCGCAATCGGCAGAAGGATCAGCGCCGCTGTCACTTGACCGGCCAGCAGCGCGCCCCCTGAGACCGAAATGGCCAGCAGCAGCGCCGGTGTCAGCGGGCTTTGCCACCGCGGCACGGTCTTGAGCTGGCCATAGATCATCGCCGTCGAATAGACCGTCACCAGAGACAACCCGGCTCCGATCCAGCCCAGAACGCTCCAGCGGGCATCGAAAAACACCAGCCCAAGGGCATAAAGCCCCATGATGACCAGCGCCGCGACCGAGGCCCATGCCTCGCGGCTCAACCAGCTTGTTCGCCACTGTGTGAACGCCTTGATGGCGCGCTCCGGGTGGCCAAGGTGAAAGGTCGAGGCCAAAAGCCCGCCGACCGCCAGCGCATAGGCGATGGCGAAAAAGGCAAAGGCAACCCAGCCGGTCACGGCGGGCATGCCAAGGCCCAGCCAGAACAGAAGCCCAAAACCAAGGCCCGACAATGTGGTGAAGATGATGACGGAAGGAGCGGGATGCATGTCAGAGTTTCTCCAGGGCCTTGTCAAGCCAGCCGATAAAGCCCTTGGGCTCTTCTGCGACGGGCTTGAGGAACGGGGCCAAAACGTCGATCTGGCCATCGGGCTTTGGGGCGGTGGCGGCGGGACGATCCATCTGGTCCTTGGGGCGCGGGGGCAGATATTTGTTGACCGGCTTCGTCCCTTGTTCTGGCATCAGGTCCATGCCGCCACGCTCGGCCACCAGTTTCGACACGTCGCTGTCAGGGTCGCCCAGATCCCCGAAATGCCGTGCGCCGGACGGGCAGGTCCGGACGCAGGCAGGCACACGATCCACCTCGGGCAGGTTCTCGTTATAAATCCGGTCGACGCACAGCGTGCATTTCTTCATCACGCCTTCGGCCGCGTCCATTTCGCGCGCGCCATACGGACAGGCCCATGCACATAGTCCACAGCCGATGCAGTCAGTCTCATTGACCAATACGATCCCGTCCTCGACCCGCTTGTAACTGGCGCCCGTGGGGCACACCGTCACACATGGGGCATCCTCGCAATGCAGGCAGGATTTCGGAAAGTGGATCAACTGTGCTGCGCCTTGATCGGGCTGCACCTCGTAGGAATGGATGCGGTTCAGGAACGTGCCCGATGGGTCTGCTCCATAGGGGTCCTGATCCGACAACGGCGCGCCGTAATTCTCGGTGTTCCAGCCCTTGCAGGACACGACGCAGGCGTGACAGCCCACGCAGGTGTCAAGGTCGATCACCAGCCCCATCTTGCGCTGAGTGGTTTCGGGAAGCGAAGTCATGTCATGCGCTCCTCAATTGCGGGGGCCGGGACGATCATGGTCACCGACACCTCGTTTTTCTTGTCCCATGTGGCGATGAACCAGATGAACGACCCAAGCGTCAGCGCCACGAAGGCCATGATCGCCAGCAGTGTCAGGGTTTTGCCGCTCATTGCCCCACCTTCCATTCCAGATGGTCGGGGCCTTGCCCCACGGGGGATTTGATCGCATCGAAGCCCGGCTGGCTTTCGGCCGGAGCCTCGGCCTTTGCGATTTTCACGCGCAGATCGAACCATGCGGCCTGCCCGGTCACCGGATCTGAATTCGCCCATCGCAGCCCGTCGCCTTTGGGGGGCAACAATTCATGGATCAGGTGGTTCAGCAAGAACCCCTTGGTGGCTTCGGGCGCATCCTTGTCCAGCGCCCACGCGCCCTTGCGCTTGCCGATCGCGTTCCATGTCCAGACGGTGTTTTCGTTCAGCGCCGCCATATGCGCCACCGGCACCGTAATCTCACCATGAGCCGAGGTCACGCGCGCCCAGTCCCCCTCGGCAAACCCGTTCGCCTCCCAGAGTTTGGTGGGAAGATACAAGGGATTATGCCCGTGAATCTGGCGCAACCACGCGTTCTGGCTGCCCCAGCTGTGATACATGGCCATCGGTCTTTGCGTCAGTGCGTGAACCGGGAACTCATCCGTATCCACGCTGCCATCCTCGAACGGGGCATACCAGATTGGCAGGGGATCCAGTGTTTCGCGGATGCGCGCGCGCAGGTGATCCGGCGGTTGACGCTCGCCATGCCCTTCGGCGGCCAACTGAAAACGGCGCAGCGGTTCGGCGTAGAGGTCAAAGATGTAATGCTGCGGGCTATCGTAGAGGCCCAGTTCCACCGCCCAGTCCTGATAACCCTTGTTCCAGGGTTTGTAATAGGCCGCAGCGTCGGGGATGTGCTTGATGAAGAATCCGCCATTGTCGATATAGGTCTGCAGCTGATCCTTGTTCGGACCGCCGCGCCCGTCGCTTGGGCCATCTTCGCCACTGCGCCAACCGGCAAGCGGCCCGATGCCGGGTTTGCGTTCGTGATTGGTGATGTAATCGGCGTAATCGGCGTATTTCTGGCTGCCATCCGAGTTCACGAAGCCCGGCAGGTTCAGTTTTGCGCCCAGTTCGCACAGAACCGATTGGAAACCGCGCACATCGCGGTCCGGCTGAACCACGGGCCAGCGGATTGCATCCGCCGCCGCATCCGCCTCGCAGATCGGACGATCCAGCAAGCTGATGCAGTCATGCCGTTCCAGATAGGTCGTGTCGGGCAGGATGAGGTCGGCATAGGCGACCATCTCGGACGAATAGGCATCGGAATAGATGATCCTGGGGATCACGTAGTCGCCGTTCTCGTCAGTGTCCGTGAGCATCTTCATCACGCCCGACGTGTTCATCGTCGAATTCCACGACATGTTCGCCATGTACATGAACAGCGTGTCGATCTTGTAGGGATCGCCTGCATAGGCGTTGGAAATGACCATGTGCATCAGGCCATGGGCGCTCATCGGGTTTTCCCATGTGAACGCCTTGTCGATGCGGGCGGGGGTGCCGTCTTCCTTGAGGCAGAGGTCATCCGGCCCATGCACAAAGCCCAGATGCGGCCCGTCCAGCGGCTTGCCCGGTGTTACCTTGCAATGCGGTTTCGGGTGGGCGGTCGCAGGCTTGGGGTAAGGCGGTTTGAAGCGGAACCCGCCGGGGGTTTCGACCGCGCCCAGCAGGATTTGAAGCACATGCAACGCACGGCAGGTCTGGAAGCCGTTGGAATGCGCGCTGATCCCGCGCATCGCGTGGAAGCTGACCGGGCGACCCAGCATCTTGTCATGCTTTTCGCCCCGGAAATCCGTCCACGGCTGGTCGATTTCGATGG
>JALQUE010000305.1 GCA_023260815.1 Roseovarius sp. | reverse complement strand
CGGAGCGACGGGGAGTTGCGGACGGCAGGTGGCCGCCCAGATCGCGGAGCGGGGATTCCTGCCGGATCAGGCGACCCTGCACCTCATCGGCCACTCAGGTGGCGCCCACGAGTCGGAGGTGTGGGGGTTGCGCGCCGATCTGCGCGAGATGGGGCATGATGTCGACAATCCGGCGGGGGTCTGAATGGCGGTGACGGGGCAGGGCACGGCCTATGACCTGACCGGTCCCGAGGGCGCGCCGGTGGTGGTGCTGATCCATGGGCTTGGCCTTGCGCGGGGGGTGACATGGCGGGCGATCGCGCCAGCGCTGGCCGGGCGCTACCGTGTGCTGAGCTATGATTTGCCGGGACATGGCGAGACGGCCCCGCCCGAGGGGCCGGTGACGCTGACCGCGCTGAGCGCGCAGCTTATAGGGCTGATGGATGCGCTCGGGATCGCGCGGGCGGCGCTGGTGGGGTTTTCGCTTGGCGGGATGATCAACCGGCGCTGTGCGATGGATCATCCGGGCCGGGTGGCGGCGCTGGCGATCCTCAATTCACCGCATGAGCGCGACAGCCAAGCGCAGAAAATGGTCGAGGCCAGCGCGCGCGACAGCAGCGCAGGCGGGCCGGCGGCCACGATAGATGCGGCGATCGAGCGCTGGTTCACAGCGGAATTCAAAAGCAATTCCAGTGATTTGGTGGCTGAAGTTCGCGCAACCGTTCTGGCCAGCGATCCCGCCAGCTATGCCGCGCATCGCCGGGTTCTGGCCGAAGGTGTCACAGAGTTGATCCGCCCCCGACCGCCGATTTCCCATCCGACGCTGGTGATGACCTGCGACCATGACAGCGGATCGACCCCGGCCATGAGCCACGTGATCGCCTCGGAGATCGCAGGCGCCGAGACCGTGATCGTGCCGGGGTTGCGCCATCTGGGGCTGATCGAGGAACCGGCGGCGTTTACGACGCCGGTTCTGGGGTTTCTGGACCGCTGCATGGGCTAGGCGGGTGGCAGGTGGCGCGCGCTTGGGTCAGTCGCGCCCGCGCATGTGCATCAGCCGCGCCAATTGCTGTTCGGCCTCGTCCACATCGGTAAACACCATGTCGACATCGGTCACCTGTTGCAGCTTGTCCGCCTCGACCACAGCGGGGCCGGCCACCACGATCAGCGTCTGCGGGACCGACAGGCGGATCGAGACGCAAAGCTGTGTCAGATCGCTGAGCCGTTCGGGATTGCTGAACGACAAGCCCACGATTTCCGGTTTGCTGACAGCTATTTTATCCAGCAATTCGTTATGGTTGAGACCCACTTTGAGGTCAATGTCCCAGCCCTGACGCCGGAAGAGATCGGCCGCGACGCTGACCCCAAGGCTGTGATTCTCGCCGGGGACGGTGCAGAAGAACGCATGTTTGCGACCCGGTGCGCCGGGCGTGGCATCCCTGTCGATGGGCCGCAGCGCACGCATCAACGCATAGAGATAACCCGACGCGCTGGTGACTTGCGAAAACGACGCCTCGTCTTCTTCCCACATCTTGCCCAGCCGTTGCGCCGAGCCGGAGATATATCCGAAGTAGATGTCCCGCGCAGTCAGCCCGTCGGCGCGTTCCTTCTGGATCAGGGCCAGCGCCGCGTCCGGATCGTCATTGAGAAGATGGGTGCAGAACACCTCAAGCCGTGCCGCCGGAGCGATGTATTTCGGGCCAAGTGGTGCAGAAGCCGTCAGACTCGCGGCTTTACTGATGACGCTATGCGCAAGCCCTTGCAGAACCTCGGTCGCGAAACTGCTCTTCTTGCGTTCGAAGAGTTCAGTCGTTTGCGCGAAAAGGTCCAGGTCAAGGATGACGTTCCCGTGATCATCCATGTCTTCCTCCCTCGCCAGCATACGGTGGTACACTCGCTGTGCGTGGTTCAACATAGCCCGGTTATAGGTAAAAAACATCGCAGAAAACGACCTGATCGTGAAATTGCCAGTCGGGTTGGGGGCATCCCATTGAAGCGTCAAAGAAATTGTCTCTGGGCAAAGGGCGTGATGCGCCTATCTTTGGGGTCATGAGAAAACCGCGCGGCCAAAATTGCCTTAAGGCCGTCAGCCCAAGGATGATCCCGTGAACGAACGTCCCGAACCGCCTGCGACATGGTCTGCCGATCCCGTCGGGTCCGACGCCGGGCGCGGTGTGGCTGTGCCGTCTGGCCGCGTGGCGCGTCTGTTGCGGATGGGGGGCATGGCCGGGGGCATTGCGGGCGGTATGTTGGCGGGCGGCGTGCAGCATCTGGCCACCGGGCGCAGGCCGCGGGCGTCCGATCTGCTGATCACCCCGGCCAATGCCCGGCGCGTCGCACAGGAGCTGTCGCGGATGCGTGGGGCGGCGATGAAGGTCGGGCAGCTTTTGTCGATGGATGCCGGCGACGTGCTGCCGCCCGAGATCGCGGCGATTCTGGACCGGCTGCGCGAAGATGCCGACCCCATGCCGCCCAAGCAGTTGCGCCGCGTGCTGGATGCCGAATGGGGCAGCGATTGGCTGCGCCGGTTCGAGCGGTTCGATGTGCGCCCGATAGCGGCGGCCTCGATCGGGCAGGTCCACCGGGCGCGCACCCGCGAGGGGCAGGACCTGGCGATCAAGGTGCAGTATCCGGGCATTCGCGCCGCGATTGACAGCGATGTGGACAATGTCAGTGCGATGATGCGCTATTCGGGGGCTTTGCCGCGCGGTCTGGATCTGGGGCCGCTGATGCAGGACGCCAAGCGCCAGCTTCACGAAGAGGCGGATTACCTGCGCGAGGGCGATGCGCTTGAAGCCTTTGCCGGGTTTCTGTCAGGCACGACGGCGTTTCTGGTGCCGCGCCGCCATGACGCGTTGTGTACCTCCAATGTGCTGGCGATGGACTACATGGACAGCCGGCCCATTGCCGCGCTGGTCGATGCCCCCCAAGAGCTGCGGGACAGGGTGGCGGGCCTGCTGATCGATCTGGTGCTGCGCGAGCTGTTCGAGTTCGGCGCCATGCAGACCGATCCGAATTTTGCCAATTACCGTTATGATGCGCGCACAGGGCAGGTGGTGTTGCTGGATTTCGGTGCGGCGCGCTGGTTCTCGCCGGAGTTGCGCGGGGCGTTTCACCGTCTGATGACCGCCGGTCTGGAGCGTGACCGCGCCACCGCCGAGGCCGCCGCACTGGAGCTGCGCCTGTTCGATGCGGGCACGCCTGCCCATCATCGCGACGTGATCTTTGCGATGATCGACACCGGGATGGAGGCGCTGCGCCACGATGCGCCGTTCGATTTCGGCACCAGCGATCTGGCGATCCGGCTGCGCGACATGGGGCTTGAGATCGGGACCGAACGGGATTTCTGGCATGTGCCCGCCACCGACACGTTGCTGGTGCAGCGCAAGGTCGCCGGCACCTACCTTCTGGCCGCCCGTTTGCGCGCGCGGGTCAACCTGACGCGCATCGTGGCACGCTATCGGTGACCGGTGCCGTCATCCTGGGCATCGACACAAGCGGCGACACGCGGCAGGCATGGGGACATCCGGCCTGATTTCAGGGGGGCGTCTGGCCAAAGCTGCCCCCGAATGGCCGATGGGACCGCCGCGGCGCGACCGGTTTCCCTTGCCAGATCTGGCGTGGCTGGTTACGATTTTCACATAGCAGAGACGACATTTCACAGACGGCATTTGCGCAAGCGGCAGGGGGCAGTATCGCACGGAACCCGACAGGACAATTTTCCCGACTTGAGACAGGTTCAGGCTGGAGCGATGCCAGCGTTTTTATACCCGACCTTTTCCAGATATGAGTTTTGGCCTTAATCCATCATGTTAGATCGCCCCCCCAAAGAACAAGAGGCCCTGTCCTGGGGGTATGTGGTGTTCTGGTCGGCGCTGACATTCGTGACGATTCCGTTTGTGCGATCCGGTGTCGGTTTCGTCAGGGACCAGTGGGGGAGCGACGTCTTTACCTATGCTGTCGCGGTCTGCGTCCTGCTGGCGATGGGGGCCGCGTTTTTTGCCACGCGCAGGCGGTGGACGTTTGTGTCGGTGATCTGGCTGGTCGGCATTGCGGGGCTTGTGATCTATCTTGCCTTTGGTCTGGCGCAGGGCAGCCCCGAAGAAGCGATACACTATGTGCAATATGGTGGTCTGTCGCTTCTACTGTTCCGGGCGTTCAGCCACCGGATCCGAGATTACAGCATTTATCTGGCAGCCACGATCACCGGAACGCTTGTCGGGATGATCGACGAGACCGTTCAGTGGCTTGTGCCGGGGCGCTACTTTGATCTGAGGGACATTGTCCTGAACTTCAAGGCCGTGGCCCTGATGCAGGTGGCGCTTGCGGCGGGGGTCAGGCCGAGGATGATTTCCGGCTGGCCCGGTTTGGCAAGCCTGCGGCGCCTGTGTTACCTGAGTGCGGTGGCGCTTGGATATCTTGGCCTGTGCCTGCAGAACACGCCCGAGCGGATCGCCTGGTACGCGGCCAATGTGCCGGGGTTGGGGTTTGTCGATCCGGATCGCAGCATCATGGTCGAATACGGGTATCTTCATGGCGATGCGGCCAATGGGTTTTTCCGCTCCCGGCTGCAGACCGACGCATTGCACCGCGCGTCCACAGACCGCGCCGAGGAGGGGCGGCGCATCCTGGACCAGTATCGGGACCGCGAGCGATATCAGGAGTTTCTGGTGCTCTATTCCCCATTGGCCGATCCCTTTCTGCACGAGGCAAGGGTTCACCTTGTCCGCCGCGACAGCCATATGAGGCGCGCATCGAACGCCGAGCAGAGCGCCGTGCAGGCGCGGTATTTCGCGACAGCCTACTGGGAAAATCGCATTGTCGAGGAGTATTTCGGCGGGGTGATCGAGGGTACGAGCTATAAATGGACCGCCGAGCAAGCGGCCAAGGTGAAGGCCGCCGCGGATGTGTCCCGGCCTTACCACAGTGCGGTGAGCAAGCATCTGATCGTCCGCCTTGACCGGCGGCACATGGCTGTCCTGTTTGTGATCGCTGTCGGTATGCTTGGCTTGGGGGGCTATGCCTGCACATGGGCGTTGCGACGGGGGCGCGCGGGGTGATGTCAGGGTTTTCGCGGCGCGGTTTTCTGACATCGATCGCCGCCGGCGGCAGCCTGATGGCGTCACCCGTTTTCGCGCGGACATCCTGGCGCATCCAGGGTGCGGAACGGGGCGACCTGCGGATGGTGTTCTACACCGATATTCATGCCGACACCGCGCCCGAGACATCCCGCGCGCTTGACCTGGCGACGTCTGCCATCAACGCGCAAAAGGCGGATCTTGTCCTGTGCGGCGGAGATCTGATCGCGGGCGGGTTCACCGCACGTCCGGATCAGGCCGCGCCACGCTGGGATGTCTACAGGTCCATGACGCGCGCCATCGAGGCCGAGCATCACGCCGTGATCGGAAACCATGACCTTGTGGGCGTGCGGCCCGCAGATGGATCTGCCCCGGCCACCGATCCGCGGCAGGACGTCAAGCAGCGCTTGGGTCTGAGCCGCACCTACCGGTCGTTCGATGCTCTTGGATATCGCTTTATCCTGTTGGATTCGGTGCGTATTTCCGACGGTGCGCATCTTTACGACGGGTGGGTGTCCGCCGAGCAAGTTGCATGGGTGCGCGACGTGCTGTCGTCCATACCGGTCGGCACCCCGATCGTGCTGATGCTGCACATGCCGCTTCTGACGACGTTTTTCAACGCAACGCAAGGCGCCACGTTTCAGGCACAGGCCAACCGTGTCGTGATCAACAATACCGAGGTTCTGAAGCTGTTTGCCGGGCACAACCTGATCCTTGTGCTTCAGGGCCATCTGCATGTGACAGAGGCGGTTCAGTGGCGCGGTACCACCTTCCTGACTGGCGGGGCTGTCTGCGGAAATTGGTGGAGAGGATCCTATTTCGACACGGTCGAGGGGATCAACACGATCACGCTGAGGGGGGACCGGATTGAATGGGAGTATATCGACTATGGCTGGAACGCCCGCCGCAAGACACCGTGACGCGGGTGGCTGAATCCCCGGACCACAGCGTTTCGTCACAGGCTGTGGCGCATCGCATCGTGGCACGCGGAATATTCCCGTATCGGTTCGCGACAAGGTATGGAATCTGTGACCTGTTCAATTCGTTTGGTGCGGGATAAGACCGCGCGGGGCTTGATGAGGGGGAAAGGCATGGTCGGTGAATTTTTGGTCGTAACGGTCGGAGCAAGTGCAGTTGTCGCGCTGGTGATGTTTCTGTTTTAGAACGTTACCCTCAGGCTGTTGTCTGTCGATGAACAACGGCCAGTTTTTGAATTTCAGTGCCCTAACGCAGATCAAGCGCGCATGAGCGCGGCAAGGGCCGATGTTTCGTCATCGGCGCACGGGTCGCCTTTTGGGGGGGCACCAGTCTAGCGCATGTCCTGATCCGCTGCGATGGCAGAGGTCAGGCCGGATTGATGTAGGATCTCGGTCACAACGTCTTGCACGCCGATCTTTTTGCCAAGGGCGGTCATGAAAAATGGCCTGCCGCCGCGCATGTTGGTCGCGTCGCGCTGCATCACCTCGAGAGAGGCGCCGACATGCGGTGCGAGATCGGTCTTGTTGATGATCAGGATGTCGGAGCGGGTGAGGGCCGGGCCGCCCTTGCGGGGGATGTCTTCGCCGGCGGCCACGTCGATCACATAGATCGTCAGGTCTGCCAGTTCGGGACTGAAGGTGGCGGACAGGTTATCGCCGCCGGATTCGATCAAGATAATATCGAGGTCGGTATGGCGCGCCTGCATTTCGGCCACGGCTGCCAGATTGATCGAGGCGTCCTCGCGGATCGC
>JALQUE010000296.1 GCA_023260815.1 Roseovarius sp. | reverse complement strand
CTTGGCCGGATCGCGGCAAATCGCACAGCCCGAGGTAAATGTGGAAATACTCTGTCGAGGTGCCTGGCGTGCAGTAATGCCTTGAAATCAATTCCAGCGCGCGCAGCTCCACGCCCGCTTCTTCGGTGCATTCCCGGCGGGCCGTCTGTTCGGGCGTCTCACCGGCATCCACCCGGCCCGCGACCGGCTCCAGCATCCAGGGGCGCGGATCGCCCCGCCCATACGGTCCCATGCGGAACTGTTCGACCAACAGCACCCGGTCATGCACCGGATCATAGGGCAGCACGATCGCGGCGTCGGTTGCGACAAACACCTCGCGGTTGACCAGTGGGCTTGGCGCACCGTCGAAACCGGGATAGCGCAACTGGTATTCGCGGGTCAGGAAATAGCCCTCATGCGGTGTGTGCCGCGCGATGCACGCCACTTCTGATGCCGGCGTCGCACGTCGCATATCCGCGGGCTTGCCTGCCTGGGCGGCCTGTCGCGCCGCAGCCCGCGACAAGATCATCTGCATGCGCCACGCCAACCCGTTCCCATCGATGCGGCCGTAATATCCCATGGCTTCGTGGCAGGCATCGAGCGCCAGATCGGCTGTCTCCACATGCCAGCGGGACGCATCCCAAGGCGGGCCGTCCGCCCCTTGCGGGGCAACGAATGTCACGCCCTCCTGCCCCGACACCAAGGTGACGGGCTTTTGCTCAAGCCCTAGCCCGTCTGCAAAAAACGCCAGTCGCTGTCTTGCGTCCTCTGAGGGAGACACCAGCGCCACCCCCTCCAAAAAAGCGCCTGTTTGCGGACAGAGCGCCGGGAAAGCAGCCAGTTGCGATGCATGAAGGGCATGATCCGCCAGTGACGCCGGGATGACATTGTCTTGATGGTCGCCTGTGATACAGGTCAGCAAAGGTCGCCAGGCCAGCGGGCCGGAAAGAAAAATGGCCCCGGTCACGTCAGGACCACCGGCGCGCGATCCATTCCCCGATCACCCCGATCATCACCCCTCCGGCGACCAGAACACCGATGAGCGGACCATGAAGCAGGATCAGGGCAAAGTCCGCGCCGATCTCGAACATCGTTTTCAGCGCGTCCATCACCCCCTTGAGACGGCGATCAAGCGCCATTTCAAGCATCTTGTAGAGGCTCTGTGCAAAAACCGCCCAGAACACAAGCGCAGCCACGCCCGACAACCCGGCACTGACACCAGTGCCCCAGCCGATCCCAAGCCGCCGACCGGTCACACGCCACCCCAGGACAAGCGCCAGCGCGACATTCACATAATTGAAGATGCCAAAGTCGGTCCCCTCCGGCATGAGTGGCCGGATCATATCCGAGGCGATCCAGGCAAGCCCTGCCATCAGCAGGGCGCTGACACCTCGTGCGGCGGTGGGCATGTTGTCGGTGACGGGCATTCAGCTTGGCCTGGCGATTGTGATCTGCGTCACATCGCAATTACCCCCTCGGAAGGCCCCCGCACAAGAGGTGAGATAGAAATTCCACATCCGGCGGAACCTGTCATCAAAGCCAAGGCGCGCCACATCGGTCCATTTTTCGTTGAACGTATCGTACCAGCGGCGCAGGGTTTGGCTATAGCTTTGGCCAAACTCGATAGAGCCCATCACCTCCAGCCCGGCACGCTCGACCTCTTGGCGCAAAACCGACGGGCTGGGCAGCATACCGCCCGGAAAGATGTATTTCTGGATGAAATCAACATCGTTGCGATACGCATCCCAACGGTCGTCGGCCACGGTGATGATCTGCAACGTCGCCTGCCCGCCCGGACGCAGCCTGTCGCGCACGGTCTTGAAATAGGCCGGCCAGTATTTCTGTCCCACGGCTTCGAACATTTCGATACTGGCGATCCCGTCATAGGTGCCGCGCTCGTCGCGGTAATCCTGCAGCTTGAACTCCACCAGATCCGACAGCCCGGCCTTTTCGATACGCGCAACCGCGTAATCATACTGTTCACGGCTGATCGTCAGACCCGTGACCCTCAGCCCGCGTTCAGCGGCGGCATATTCGGCAAAGCCCCCCCAGCCACAGCCGATTTCCAGAACGTGATCGCCGGGCTTCACCCCCATCTGATCGACCATGCTGGCGTATTTCGCGATCTGTGCCTTTTCCAGACTTTCCTGCCCGGTCTCGAACAAGGCGCTGGAATAGGTCATCGTCTCGTCAAGCCAGAGCGCGTAGAAGTCGTTCCCCAGATCATAGTGATAGCTGATGTTCTTGCGCGCCTGCGCCTTGGTATTGCGCTGAAACCAGAAGCGGATCTTCTCGTAGAACTGGACAATGCTCTGGCCGGGATAGCTGTTGTACATATCGTCATTGTCGGCATTCACCATGTCCATGAACGCCTGCAGATCCGGCGTCGACCACCAGCCCTCCAGGTAGGACTCGCAAAATCCCAGATACCCTTCGCGCACCATGCGCGCGAAGACATCCGGGTTATGCACGGCGATTTCCGCCACCGGACCGGGGCCTGTGCCTTGGGCGCGGAACACCCGGTCATCTGGCAACCGGATGTCCATCCGCCCATGCTTCAGGCTTTTGGCCGCCGCGAAACATTGCGCGAAATATCTCGGCAGACCGGTCTGTCCGGTCGTTTCAGTCAGGATCATGCGTCTGTCGTCCCTGTCGTTTTCTTCCAAGGCTATGGCGATCGGCCGCGCAGCGGCAAGGGGTTTTGCGGCCATGTCAGAACCCTCTTGTCTCATAGGCAGCCAGTGCTTTTGCCCGACCGTCCTTAACGCTTACGACCGGGTCGGGATAGATATCATCGGCGCTCAGCCCCCAACGGCGCGGTATCGCATCGAAATACGCCATCGCCGTGTCGGTGGGATTGCGGCGGCCTTCGGCGATCCAACGGTCCAGATATCTGCCCTTGGGATCGAATTTCTGCACCTGCGTTTCGGGGTTGAACACCCGGAAATACGGCGTCGCATCCGGCCCTGATCCAGCCGACCATTGCCAGCCCATCGCGTTGCTGGCGGGATCCCAGTCGGTCAGGCACGCCTCGAACCATCGTTGGCCGATGCGCCAATGGGTCAACAGATGCTTGGTCAGGTAACTGGCCACGATCATCCGCGCGCGGTTGTGCATCCGGCCCGTGACATACATCTCGCGCATCGCGGCATCGACGAACGGAATGCCGGTGCGCCCCTGTTTCCAGGCGATCACATGGGGGTGGTTTTCATCCTCGTTCCACTGGAACGCGTCCCATTCCTCGCGCCAGTTGCGGGTGACGATCCGGGGGGTGTGCCAGGCCAGATGATAAGCGAACTCGCGCCAGACCAATTCCTTGAGCCATGTCTCGGCACCTGGCTTGCCCTGATGCAGCGCCCGCAAACCCGCGTGCCAGCAGTGCCGCGCCGAAATCTCCCCAAGTGCCAGGTTCTCCGACAGACCCGAGGTACCGTCCTCGGCAGGAAGATCGCGGGCCGTGTCATACGCGCCGATCGCATGGCCAGTGAACCAGCCAAGCCGGTCCTGTGCGGCCTCTTCGCCCACGCGCTGATAGGGGCGGCACACCGCGGCCCCGCGGTTCATCGCCGCCGCCATGTCCCAGTCGTCCAAGGCATCACTTTGGGGCCAGACCTGCGGCGCGGGGATGTGGGACGGCGCCGCTTCCGGGGATGGAACGTCGCGATCCTTCACCGCGCGCCAGAATGGCGTATAGACCTTGTAAAAGCCGCCCGCGCCCGTTTCCACCGTCCACGGCTCGAACATCAGATGGCCTTCATGGCTGCAGGCCTCCAGCCCATCCGCCTTGAGGGCGGCCTTCACGGCCTTGTCACGCGCGACGCTGTCGGGGTCATAGGCGCGCGACCAATAAACCGCCCCCGCCCCCGTCTCGGAGACCAGAGCACGCAACACGTCGAGGGCCGCACCCCGGCGCAGGATCAGCCGGCTGCCCACCGCCTCCAGCCGCCGCGACAGATCCTCCAACGACAGGCCCAGGCGCCATTTCGGGGCCGCGCCAAGCTGCTCGGTCAGATCGTCGTGAATAAACGCCGGGATCACCGGGCCACCCCGCGCAATCGCCGCGCCAAGTGCCGGATGGTCACTCAGTCGCAAATCCCTGCGCAACCAGAGAAGTGTCGCCGTGCCCTCGCCCATGTCCTGCCTTCCAAGTCTTTTGATGGTTTACGGCGGCGGCCACGGCCCGGATCAAAGAATATCGTCCAGCGCGTTCAAAAGCCGGTCGATCTCGTTCTTGGTCGTGTAATGCACAAAACTCAGCCGCAAGACCCCCTTGTCAGGGTCGACACGCAACGCCGTCAGGGGGCGCACCGCATAAAAATCGCCACCTCCCGCCATAATGCCGCGTTCTGCCAGTTGCGCCGCCGCCTCGGCGCCCGGCTTGTTGAGCGCCAGCGCCACCGTCGGTGCCCGGTCCGCCGCATCGGCTGACCCGATCAGTCGCACCGAATTGCGGTCCTTGACGGCATCAAGCAGCGGCTGCAACAAAGCGACCTCATGCGCGCGCATCAAGTCATGGACACCCGCCGCACGCGCCGCCGGATCGCCATGGATGCCATGATGCG
>JALQUE010000281.1 GCA_023260815.1 Roseovarius sp. | reverse complement strand
TCGATCCGCTGATCCGCCGCGAGATGCAGGACGAATTTCTGCGCCTGCAGGGGCTTCTTGGCAAGACCATCGTTTTCATCACCCATGATTTCGACGAGGCGCTGCGCCTTGCCGACAGGATTGCGATCATGAAGGACGGCGCGGTCGAACAATGCGACCGGCCCGACCGGATCGTGATGGAACCCGCGACGGAGTATGTCGCCAAGTTCATCGAGGATATCGAGAAGGCCCGCGTGGTCCATGCCCGCGCCATGATGCAACCGGTCAATGGCCATGACCTTGGCGGCACGGCTGTGGAGGGTGACAAGACCATATCCCAACTGGCGCGACTGCTGATCAATGATGATCGTGTGATCCTGCCGGTGGCCGGACCCGATGGCACGATCATCGGCGGGCTGGACCGGCAAAAGGCGCTGGATGTCCTGCTGGGAGCCTCGGAATGACGGCGACCGCGACAAATACCTTTCCGGTCGACGCCCGCCATGACGCGCGGATGCGTGTTGCCCAGATCCTGTTGATGGCGGCGGTGGTGCTGGCGCTTGGCAAGGGCATTCTGCCCGAGGGTCTTGTGCGTCCGCCGGCATGGGTGGTCTGGCCCTTTGCGGACTGGATCAACGCCTTTTTCGACTTTCTGCGCGACGATCTTGGCCTGATCCATGTGACCCGCGCCTTTGCCGACGGGGTGGAGTGGCTTTTGGATGTGACCGCCAACCTGCTTTACGGCAAGAACCGCTGGCCGCGACTTGGGCCGATCCCCTGGACTGTGATCGCCATCACCGCCGCGATGATCGGCTATTTTCTGAACGGATGGCGGTTGGCGCTGTTCGCCGGGTTGACCTTTGTCTGGGTCGCGGTGATGGGCCAGTGGGAATGGACGATGGAAACCCTGTCGGTCATTATCGTGGCGGCGCCTGTGTCGGTCCTTCTCGGGCTGGTCCTTGGCACGATGGCGTGGCGCAGCGCAAGGTTTCGGATGGTGCTCAACCCGCTGCTGAACGTCGCGCAGTCGCTGCCGCATTTCGCCTATATGATCCCGGTTGTGGTGTTCATCGGGGTTGGCCCCAAGGCCGGTGCGATCGTCACGATCATCTTCTCGGTGCCGCCGATGATCCGCATGACCCTGTTGGGCCTGCAGAAAGTCCCGCCCGAAGTGGTCGAGGCGGGCCATATGGCCGGTGCCACCCGTTGGCAATTGCTGCGCCATGTGCGGCTGCCGACTGCGCGCACCGAAATACTGGTGGGTATAAATCAGGTCATCATGCAATGTCTTGCGATGGTCGTTCTGGCCAGTTTCATCGGAATGCCGGGGCTGGGACAGAAATTGCTGCAACTGCTGCAGGCGCTCAAGATCGGCCGGTCGATCGAGATTGGCATTACGATCGTTCTGCTGGCGGTCATGCTGGACCGGTGCTCCAAGGCTTGGGCCACCCGTCAACCCGAGCATGTCGAAAAAGGCACATCATGGCTGATCCGGCACCGACTATTGGTGGTCTGGGCCGTACTGGTGAGCCTGTTCTGGGGGCTGTCGCTGATCTTTCCGGTCCTGCACGAAATCGGCCGCCGCGACGCGTTCAGCCTGTCGGACCCGCTGGATGCGATGATGGACTGGGTCATCATGGTGCTCGACCCGGTGACCCAATGGCTCAGGTGGTTCCTGATCGTCTGGGTTCTGATTCCGCTGCGCGATGCGATGCTGTGGCTGCCGTTCTCGGCGGTGCTGGTATTCCTCATGGCGGTGGGTTGGGCCATCGGCGGGCGGCGCTCGGCGCTGATCTGCCTTGGATATTTCGGCCTGATCGCCATGTCGGGCTGGTGGGACCGGGCCATGATCACGGTCTATACGGTCAGCTTTGCGGTGTTTCTGGCCACGCTGATCGGGTTCCCGCTTGGCATTTGGGGAAGCCGCAGCGAAACCCGCGCGCACGCCGTGCTGCTGATTTGCGACACGCTTCAGACCTTTCCCAGCTTCATCTACCTCATTCCGGTGATCATGCTGTTCGGCGTCAATGACGTGGCGGTGGTGGGCGCGGTGGTGCTGTTCGCGGCGGTGCCGCTGATCCGTTACACGATCGAAGGGCTGCGCGGTGTGCCCGTGGCGCAAATCGAGGCAGCGAACATGTCGGGCGCATCCCGGCGGCAGACCTTGTGGTCGGTGCGCCTGCCGCTGGCCTTGCCGACGATCATGGTGGGGGTGAACCAGTCGGTGATGTTCTCGCTATTCATGGTCATCATCGCGGCCTTCATCGGCACGCAGGATTTGGGGCAGGAAATGCAGCGCGCCTTGTCATCAAGCGACGTTGGCAAAGGGCTGGTTCTGGGCTTGGCCGTGGCGTTCATGGGGCTGATGGTGGATCATCTGATCACCGTCTGGGCCAGTCGTCGCCGCAAGGCTCTTGGGCTTGAAACGTAAAACCGTCTGGTCCGGCTTGAACTTCCTCCGGCATGGTTCTAGGGTCCGTTTTATCCGTTGGGGTGCCCCGTCTTGGGGCTGAGAGGCGCAGCCAACCCATCGAACCTGATCCGGACAATGCCGGCGTAGGGAACGGACCTGACCTGAGGCCACAGCGCCAAGCGTCGGACCATCCGCCTTCCCGCACCGGGGGAGAGCATGATGACACCACCACCCAAGGCCAGCCCGCCAAAGGCGCTGACAATCGCAGGCTCCGACAGCGGCGGAGGCGCGGGCATTCAGGCCGATCTCAAGACGTTTTCAGCGCGCGGTGTCTATGGGGCCAGCGCGATCACCGGCATCACCGCACAGAACACCATCGGCGTTCAGGCGGTGGAGCCTGTGTCAGAGGCGATGATCGCCGCGCAAATCGCCTCGGTTCTGACGGACATCTTGCCGGACGCCATCAAGATCGGGATGCTGGGCACCGCATCGGTCGCGCATACCGTGGCCGATGCGCTGTCAGGCTATACTGGGCCAATCGTGCTGGATCCGGTGATGGTGGCCAAGTCCGGTGACCCCCTGTTGGCCGATGACGCGATCGGCGCGGTGATAGACCTGCTGCTGCCGCGTGCCGCGATCCTGACCCCGAACCTGCCCGAAGCCGCGCGTCTTCTGGGGCGCGCACCGGCGACCGATCTGGATGAGGTCGAAGCGCAGGGACACGCGCTTTTGTCGATGGGGCCGGGGGCTGTGTTGATGAAAGGTGGCCATTCCGAAGGGCCGGTCTGCACCGATTTGCTGGTCAGCGAGGCTGGCACGCTGCGCATAGAGGCATCACGCATCGCCACCGGCAACACGCATGGCACCGGCTGTTCGCTGTCTTCGGCGATTGCCGCCGAACTGGCGCAGGGTCAACCGTTGCCCGAGGCGGTGCGCCGCGCACATGGCTGGCTGCACGGGGCGATTGCCGCTGCCGACACGCTGCAGGTGGGGCAGGGGCATGGGCCGGTGCATCACTTCCACGAGCTTTGGACATGAGCGCGCGTGTCACGATCCTCGGGGCGGGTGTGGCCGGTCTGTGCGTGGCCACCGAACTTGTGGCGCGCGGGGCCGATGTGCATCTGGTCGATCCTCAGCCGTATCCCGGCGCACATGCCTGTTCGTGGTGGGCCGGGGGAATGCTGGCGCCGTTCTGCGAAGGCGAGACGGCGGAAGAACCCGTTGTCCGGCTGGGGCAGGAGGCCGCGGGATGGTGGCGGGCGCAGGGCGTCGATGTGCATCACGACGGCTCGCTTGTCGTGGCGCTTGGCCGGGACCGGAGCGAACTTGACCGCTTCGCGCGCCGGACCGAACGGCATGACAGGCTTGACGGCGCCGCCTTGGCCGAGAAGGAACCCCACCTTGAGGGGCGGTTTGACCGTGCGCTGTTTTTCCCCGATGAGGCGCATATCGCGCCGCGGGCCGCCCTGACGCATCTGCGCGCGCGACTGGACGACCTGAACGTTCCGGTCCTTGATCGCCATGAAGCTGCAGGTGGCACGGTGATCGACTGTCGCGGACTTGCGGCGCGCGACGTGCTGACGGACCTGCGCGGCGTGAAGGGGGAAATGGCGGTTCTGCGCGCACCCGAGATCGATTTGCGCCGTCCCGTGCGGCTGCTGCATCCGCGTCATCCGCTTTATATCGTGCCCCGTGGCGACGGGGTGTTCATGCTGGGCGCCACCCAGATCGAAAGCGGAGAGCGGGGTCGCGCAACGCTGCGCTCGGTGACTGAAGTGTTCAGCGCCGCCTATGCCCTGCACCCCGCCTTTGGCGAGGCAGAGATCCTCGAGATCGGGGTGGATGCGCGCCCGGCCTTTCCCGACAACCTGCCGCGCATTCGGCGGCGGGGCAATACGATCCTTGTCAACGGCCTGTTCCGGCACGGTTTTCTTTTGGCGCCCGCGCTGGCGCGGATGGTGGCCGAGCTGGTGATGGACGGCAAAATTCCGGAGGTGATGGATGAAGATCACGGTGAACGGTGACACGCACAAGGTCTCGGGCACGACGCTCGATGCCGTGCTGATCGAACTGGGTTATGGCGAGGCCAAGGTCGCCACGGCGGTGAACGAGGCCTTTGTGCCTGCGGCAAGCCGCGCGGCCACGACCTTGCAGGATGGCGACCGGCTTGAGATCGTCGCGCCAAGACAGGGGGGCTGAGGCATGGTGACGTTTTATGGGACCCAAGTGCAGTCGCGGCTGATGCTGGGCACGGCGCTGTATCCGTCGCCCGCCATTCTGGAACAGGCGTTTCGCCGGTCCGGCGCGGGGATCGCCACGGTGTCGGTCCGGCGCGAAGCGGGCACCGATCGCGCCGGTGCCGCCTTCTGGGATCTGGTGCGCCAGCTTGGCGTCAAGGTGCTGCCCAATACCGCCGGCTGCTATTCGGTGCGCGAGGCGGTGACCACGGCGCAGATGGCGCGCGAGTTGTTCGAGACCAACTGGATCAAGCTCGAGGTGATCGGCCATGCCGACACGCTGCAGCCCGATCCCTTCGGTCTGGTCGAGGCGGCCCGCATCCTGACCGATGACGGGTTCGAAGTGTTTCCCTACACCACCGAGGATATCGTTCTGGCCGACCGGTTGCTTGAGGCGGGCTGCAAGGTGCTGATGCCTTGGGGTGCGCCGATCGGGACGGGTCTGGGCCTGACGAATATCTATGGATTGCGCACCCTTAGGGCGCAGTTTCCCGATGTGCCGATGGTGGTGGATGCCGGGCTTGGCCTGCCCAGTCAGGC
>JALQUE010000103.1 GCA_023260815.1 Roseovarius sp. | reverse complement strand
CGCGACGTGCGCGAGGCTCAGGTCGACCACCTGCTCGAGGTCACACAGCAGCTTTATCCGCGCCTGCGGGTCTATCTCTATGATGCGCGCCGGCTGTATTCCGCACCGATCACGATATTCGGGCCGCTTCTGGCCGTGGTCTATATCGGCCAGAATTACATGGCGTTCCGCGATACCGAACGGGTGCAGGCCTTGACCCAGCATTTCGACCATCTGGTGCGCGAGGCCCATGTCACCGCCCGGCAACTGCCCGACCACCTGCGCGCGCTCCGCGAGGGGTTGGCGCCTGCCTGACGCCGGTCGCGCGTCGGCTCAGAACGGCATGGGATGGGCGCGATGCGCGTGATCGATCTCGGTCAAAACCTCGTCCGACAACTCCAGATCGGCGCTGTTGAGGGCAATGTCCAGTTGCTCCTGCGTCGTCGCCCCGAAGATGGCCGCGCACACGAACGGCCGGGTCAGGCACCACGCCAGCGCCATTTCGGCCGGGTTCAATTCATGCCGCGCGGCGATCTGCAGATAGGCGTCCACCGCGTCAAACACACGGTCCGTGATGCGCCCGCCAAGCGTGGAATTCAGCGCCATCCGCGACGTGCCGGGCATCGCACCGCCCTGATACTTGCCACTCAGCAATCCCGCCGCAAGCGGTGAAAACGCCAGCAGGCCCACATCCTCGTTCACGCTCAGTTCCGCCAGATCGGTGTCATACAGACGGCACAGCAGCGAATATTCATTCTGGATCGAGGCCGCTCTCGGCCAGCCATGCGCCTCGGCGATCCGCAACCATTGCGCCGTGCCCCACGCGCTTTCATTGCTCAGCCCGAAATGCCGGATATTGCCCTTGTCGACCTGCCTTTGCAGCGCCTCGAGCGTATCTTCCATATGCGCGATGGTCTCGGTGCGGCTCTGGCCCGATGGATCGAACGTCCAGTTCTTGCGAAACATGTAGCTGCCACGGTTCGGCCAATGCAGCTGATAGAGGTCGATATGATCGGTCCGCAGCCGCCGCAGCGATCCTTCGACCGTTTCGGGGATCGTGGCCGAGCTGATCGGCGCCCCGTCGCGCGCGTTCATGAACCCCTCGCCGGAATGCTTGGTGGCCAGGATCACCTCGTCGCGCCGCCCCGTCTTGGCAAACCACTGGCCGATGATCTCTTCTGTGCGGCCGGTGGTTTCCTTGAGCGTCGGGTTGACCGGGTACATCTCGGCGGTGTCGATGAAATTCACGCCCCTCTCAAGCGCCCTGTCGATCTGGGCGTGGCCCTCTTCGGGGGTGTTCTGGCTGCCCCATGTCATCGTGCCAAGGCACAGCGCGCTCACCTCAAGCCCGGTGCGGCCAAGCGGGGTCATCTTCATCGGTCGTTCCTTCCGTATCGTCGCATTATGCTTTGTCCGCCGTACCTTACGCTTTTTCCCCCTGCCGTCACCCTCAATCCCCCGCAATCCGTGCTTGAGAACAAATAAAGAACAAACTATCCTTCATCGCATGACAACCCATCTGCTTGATCGTCACAATCACACCACCCGCCCTGCCCTGCCGGTGCTGGGCGACATGGCGCTGCCCCTGGCACGCCTGCACGAAGCCTGCGGTCCGGCGCGGCACACATTGGCGATGCTGGTGGCGGCGGCCACGCGCGGGCCGGTCTTCTGGATCGCGCCGGGCTGGTTGGGGGATCGGCTGAACCCCGACGGGATGACCGCCTTCGTCGATCCCGGACGGGTCACCTTCCTGACCCCGGCCCGCCCCGAGGATCTGCTCTGGACCCTGGAAGAGGTGCTGCGCAGCGGCACCGTCCCACTGGCCGTCGCGGATTTGCCCGACGCGCCCGCCATGACCCCCGTGCGCCGGCTGCATCTGGCCGCCGAAACCGGCGCGCAGACCGGGCCGCATACGCCGCTCGGGCTGATCCTCACGCCCGGAGATGGCGGCGCGGCGGGGGTGGAAACCCGCTGGCGCATGGCCCCCGCGCATGAGGCGTCGCGCCGTGGCTGGACCCTGTCGCGCCTGCGTGCGCGCACCGCCCCGCAGGCCGCGTGGCACCTGTCGGGCGCGCCCGGCCGGTGGCGCATGACGCGAATGTGACATGCGCCGCCCGAAACCGCGCTAGGCTTGGCCCATGAACCGACGCTTCGCGATCCTCGGGCCCATCGCCCTTTGCACGTTTGCCCTGCCCCGCGCGGGCCACCCGGCACCGCAGCGGTACCGGCTGGATGCCGCGCGCTCGACCGTGGCGTTCAGCTACATGATCGGCGACACCGTCATGACCGGGCAGATGCCCGTGAAATCCGCCGAAATGGACCTGGACCTCGATACCGTTCCCGACAGCCGTGTCGACGTGGTTCTGGACGCGGCGCACGCGCGGGCGGGGGTCTTTCTGGCCACGCAAGCCCTGCGCGATGCCAGCGTTCTGGACACCGCCACCCACCCCGAGATCCGGTTCCGCTCGACCCGAATCGTGGGCGATCTGTCGGGGGCCACGATCACCGGCGATCTGACCGTGCGCGGCATCACCCGCGGGGTGACGCTGAACGCCGGGCTTTACCGTCAGCGCGGCACGCCACCGGGCGACCGTGACAACCTCACCGTGCTGCTGACCGGCAATGTCAGCCGCTCTGCCTTTGGCGCCACAGGCTATGCCCGGCTTGTGGGCGACACGATCGGCATCCGCATCGTGGCGCGGATCACAAAATAACCACCCACACCCGGAAAACGACGCGAATTTGTCGAAAAACCGCAGGCATGCCGCCGCCATCCTGACAGTCTGGCCGGAACATGCGCCTTCTCATTTCCTTCGCCGCCCTATTCCTGTCGGTCATCCTTCTGCAACTCTCGACGGGGGGCGTGGCCCCGCTTGATGCGATCTCGGGGCTGGCGCTGGATTTCACAACCGCGCAGATCGGCTTTCTGGGGTCGGCGCATTTCATGGGCTTCTTCATCGGGTGCTGGTGGGCGCCGCGCCTGATGGGCAGCGTCGGCCATTCGCGCGCCTTCGCCGCCTTCACCGCTACGGGCGCCATCGGGCTGCTCATGCACATGATGGTGGTGGACCCCTATGCCTGGGCGGTGATGCGGGTGGCGTCGGGACTGTGCGTGGCGGGCTGCTACACGGTGATCGAGGCATGGCTTCAGGCCAAGGTCACCAACGAGACCCGAGGCCGCACGATGGGCGTCTACCGGGTGGCCGACATGGGCGCATCGCTGGTGGCGCAGATGATGATCTCGGTGCTCGAACCGGCCTCGTATGTGTCTTACAATCTGCTGGCAATCCTGTGCTGCGCCTCGCTTCTGCCGCTGACCATCACCCGCGTCAGCCAACCCGAAACCCCCGCCGCCCCGCGCCTGCGCCCCGGCCTTGCCGTGCGATGCTCGCCGCTGGCGGCCATGGGCGTCATCGTGGCCGCCCTCTCCAGCGCAACCTTCCGCATGGTGGGGCCGGTCTATGGCCAGCAGGTCGGCCTTGTGGTGGACCAGATCGCGTGGTTCCTGGCCGCCTTCGTTCTGGGCGGCGCTCTGGCGCAATACCCGGTGGGCTGGTTGGCCGACAGGTTCGATCGCCGTTGGGTGATGCTCTGGCTGTCCGCCGCCGCCATCGTCAGCTGCATCACCACCGCTCTGGTGCAAGACCTGACCTCGACCGGCGTATTCCTCACCGCGTTCTTCTTCGGGCTGACGACCTTTCCGATCTACTCGGTCGCCGCCGCCCATGCCCATGATTACGCCGACAGTTCCGAACGGGTGGAACTCTCGGCGGCGCTGATGTTCTTCTATGCCATCGGCGCGATCGCCGCCCCGCTTCTGGCCTCGGCGCTGATCGACCGCTACGGGCCTGCGGCGATGTTCTGGATGATCGCGCTTGGCCATGTGGCCCTGATCGGCTTCGGGTTGATCCGGATGCGCGCGCGCCCCTCGGGCCGGCCCCGCACCTCCTATATCTGGACACCGCGCACCAGTTTCCAGATCGGCCGCCTCACCGGGCGCACCCGCGAGCCGGACTGACGCGACATCCCCCCTGCATCGCCCGCTGGCATACACCGGCGACCTGCGTTAAACGAGGCGCGAGACAACTTTCAAAGGGCATCCGACACCATGGCACGGCACCTGATCACCTCGGCGATCCCCTATATCAACGGGATCAAGCACCTGGGCAACCTCGTCGGCTCCCAGCTTCCGGCCGATCTTTATGCCCGCTATCAGCGCGCCCGCGGCCATGAGGTGATGTTTCTCTGCGCCACCGACGAGCACGGCACCCCCGCCGAACTTGCCGCCGCCAAGACAGGTGAACCGGTGGCCGAATATTGCGCCCGCATGCACAAGGTGCAGTCTGATCTGGCCGACGGCTTTCGCCTCAGCTTCGATCATTTCGGCCGCTCCTCCAGCCCGCAGAACCATCGCCTGACCCAGCATCTCGCGGGCCGCCTCCACGCCGCCGGTCTGATCGAGGAAGTCACCGAAAAGCAGGTCTATTCCAAGGCCGACGGCCGCTTCCTGCCGGACCGCTACATCGAAGGCACCTGCCCCAATTGCGGCTATGACAAAGCCCGTGGCGACCAATGCGAGAACTGCACCAAGCAGCTTGATCCCACCGATCTGATCGACCCGCGTAGCGCGATTTCAGGCTCCACCGACCTTGAGGTGCGCGAGACCACGCATCTCTACCTGCGCCAGTCGCTGATGCGCGATCAACTGTCCGAATGGATCGCCTCCAAGACCGACTGGCCGATCCTGACCACCTCGATCGCCCGCAAATGGCTCAACGATGGCGATGGCCTGCAGGATCGCGGGATCACCCGTGATCTGGACTGGGGCATTCCCGTCAAACGCGGCGACGAAGACTGGCCCGGAATGGACGGCAAGGTGTTCTACGTCTGGTTCGACGCCCCCATCGAATACATCGCCTGCGCCGCCGAATGGGCCGAGGCGCATTCGCTGGACGACAGCGCATGGGAACGCTGGTGGCGCACCGAACGCGGCGCCGACGATGTGCGCTACACCCAGTTCATGGGCAAGGACAACGTGCCCTTCCACACGCTGAGCTTCCCCGCCACGATCCTGGGGTCGGGCGAGCCGTGGAAGCTCGTCGACTACATCAAGTCCTTCAATTACCTCA
>JALQUE010000075.1 GCA_023260815.1 Roseovarius sp. | reverse complement strand
GAGTAGTAAAAAATGATGTACAACACAGTACAGTGTTTGACGCACCAGATGATCGCTGTCATAACCGCGATGCGTGGCCAGATCGAAGGCCACCGACACACCCTGCTGTCCCGCCGCAAGGTTGCGCCGGTAAAAGGCGTTCGAATCCTCGGCGGTGGAGAACCCGGCATATTGCCGGATCGTCCACGGGCGTCCGGCATACATCGTGGCGCGCGGCCCGCGCGTGAACGGCGCCTGTCCCGGGATCGACCCCAGATGGTCCAGCCCTTCAAGGTCCTCTTCGGTATAGACCGGTTCGATGTCGATCCCTTCGAGGGTCTTCCACGTCAGATCCTCCAGAGGGCGGCCTTTCAGCTCGGTCTCGGCGATCTTACGCCAGTCGTCTTTCTTCGGTCCCATTGCGGTGTCCTCTTGTCGTCTGACCGGCGGGCGGATGTCTCCCCGCCTTGGCCGGTCCGGTTTCCTCGATCAGTGTCGCAAGCCCGTCCGCCCCGGCGCGCAGCCAGAACAGATCGTCGGCATATCCCTCGCGCAGGGCCGCGCTTTGGGCGGGGGTGAACGGCTGCCAGCGCGCGTCATCCGCGCCGTCGCCCAACCCGAGCGGATCGCCGCCGCGCGCGGCCACAGCACGGCGCAGATCGCCCAGCATCGGCGCGCGGTTCAGCCAGTCGCGGGCATGGGCGCGCGGCATCCCGGCCATCGGCCGCCCGGTCATCACCGCCAAACGGTATTCCGGGCGCCCCGCGCTTTCCTCGTGGGTCAGCACGATGATCTCGGCGCCCGAAAAGGCACAAGCGAGATCGGTGATCACGTCGCGCCAGCTGCGCGGATTGGCCGCCAAGGCCGCTGTGTCCGGGCCAAGCGGCACCCTGTGGCCGCGCGCGACCGAATAGGCCAGCACCGAACTCCAATAGCTGTCCAGCCCGCGGATGGACAGAACCACACGGCCCACCCGACCGTCGAACGCATCGGCAAACCGCGCCATGCGCAGCCCCGCCCCGGCATAAAGCGCCCTGTCCCGCAGATTACGGCGCGACGCGCCCAGCATATTCTCATCGCTGACCAGAAGCACAGCGGCGCCCGCCACTTCGGTCTTGTGCAGACGAAGGGCGATGCGCCCCCGCGCCCGCCGCAACTGGTCCGCCGGATCGCGTGGTCCGGGCACCGGGATCACCCCGGTCAGAAGCCCATCGTCACGGGTGTGACGCGGCTCCCAAAGTCCGATCCCACGTTTCAACAGGGTGTCGGAATTGCGGCGCAGGTAGTGCTGCAGGCTGGTTGAGGCGGTCCGATGCGCCCCCACATGCAGAATGATATCCATGATGTCACGGCCCCTCCGCCGGTCACCCGCCCAAGGCGGATTGGAAAATGCGTTCACGTCCCATGCTGCACCGTCAAAACTGAGGATGGGATTAACGTTCGAATTTTCCGTGACGTCGGGATATTCAGTCTTCGCAATTGTCCGGATCGACCCTATATCTTGTCGGACAGGAGAGATGATGAAGAAGATATTTGCTATTGTTTTCATGGCCATGTTGGCCATGCCAGCCATCGCCCAACAGGCGGAGGAACAGGACGGCATGTTCGATCCGCAAATCGTCTTTTCCAGCGATGAGGTGGATTTGAGCGAGTTTTTATGGATTAAACGGCCGCTCATCGTGTTTGCCGACACGCCCGCTGACCCGCGATACATCCAGCAGATGGAATACATCTCGCAGCGGCTTGACGATCTGGCGGCGCGCGATGTGGTGGTTCTGACGGATACAGACCCTGCCGCCGGCAGCGATCTGCGCAAGAAATTCCGGCCTCGCGGGTTCATGCTGGTGCTGACTGGCAAGGACGGAACGATATACCTGCGCAAACCGTTTCCATGGGACGTGCGGGAAATCTCGCGCACCATCGACAAGCTGCCGACCCGCCAGCAGGAAATGCGCGAACGCGGCGGCGATATCTGAACCTGCGCGCCCATCACACAGCCCCCATCGCCGCGACCAAAAGGCCGCTATCGGGGTCGAGAATGATGATCGTGCCGCTGACACTGTCCCAGGCCAGCACGCCGCGCCGGTTCTGAAGCGCGCGCAAAAACGCATCCTCGGTCGAGGCCGTCATGCAGACCCGCCCTTCCAGTGCGGCACGGCGCATGGACATGCCCAGGGGCCGGTCGATATCCACCACCGCAACCAAGCCCTCATCGGGCGACACGCCGCGCATATCGAGTGCCGCGCGCCCTTGACGTTCCAATTGCAGCAGCATGGCGCGCACGCCCGAGGCCAGCGGCATCTGCGCCTTCACATCCGGCGATGTCAGGCGAAACACCGCCGCCGCGCAATCGCGCTCGGCATGAAAGGCGAGCGTCTCCCCGATGGAAAACCACTCCGCCAGCCGCGCGCGCAGCGCGGTCTCGTCCTCGCGGGTGCAGGCCCCGGCCAGACCCAGACAGACCAGCGCCAAAGGCACCAGCCGCCCGGCCCGGATATGACCCGCGAGGTGTGTCATACCGTCACTCGAACTCCATGATCACTTCGTCCACCGCAAGGCTATCGCCCGGACCGGCATGGATCTTGGTGACAATGGCCTTCTTTTCGGCCCGCAGGATGTTTTCCATCTTCATCGCCTCCACGGTACACAGCGCCTGCCCTTCCTGAATCTCATCGCCCTCGGCCACATTGACCTTCACGATCAGGCCCGGCATCGGGCACAGCAACAGCCTGGATGTATCAGGCGGCAGTTTCTCGGGCATTAACGCCGCAAGTTCCGCCTGGCGCGGGGTGCGGACATGCACCTTGATATCGGCGCCGCGGCTACGGATGCGGAACCCGCCCGACACCTTGCCCACCTTCAGCACCAGAGGATCGCCCCCAACCATCAGATGCGCCAGTTGATCACCCGGTGTCCAGTCGCTGCTGACCCGCAGCGATGCGCCATCCGCAAAGTGCACGGTCGAACCTTCGCGATCCGCAGCGATCGTCACCGCATAGTCGTGCCCCTGCAGCGACACGACCCAATCCTCGCCGACGCGGCGTTCGTGATTGTCCATCCGGCCCGACACCCGCGTGCGGCGAATTTCGGCAACCCGATGCATCGCGGCACAGCCCGCCGCGATCCGCCGAAGCGCATCCTCGCCCAGGCGGACCCCGTCGAAACCATCGGGATATTCCTCGGCAATGAATGCCGTGGTCATGTCGCCGGCCACGAATTTGGGATGGTCCATGACAGCACTCAGGAACGGCAGGTTATGGCCGATACCTTCGACCTCGAAGGCATCGAGCGCGTTGCGCATCCCCTCGATCGCCTCCAGGCGGGTATGCCCCCATGTGCACAGCTTGGCGATCATCGGGTCATAATACATCGAGATTTCGCCGCCCTCGTAGACGCCGGTGTCGTTGCGCACGATGGCCCCTTCGACATCCAGTTCCTGCGGCGGGCGATACCGCGTCAACCGCCCGATCGACGGCAGGAAGTTGCGATAGGGATCCTCGGCATAGAGCCGGCTTTCCATCGCCCAGCCATTCAGCTTCACATCCTCCTGACGCAGCGACAGCGTCTCGCCATAGGCGACGCGGATCATCTGCTCGACCAGATCGACACCGGTGATCAGTTCGGTCACCGGATGTTCCACCTGCAAGCGGGTGTTCATCTCGAGGAAATAGAAATTGCGGTCGCCATCGACGATGAATTCCACCGTCCCCGCGCTGGCATAGCCCACCGCATGCGACAGCTTGAGGGACTGTTCCCCCATTGCCTTGCGGGTGGCCGCGTCAAGGAACGGGCTGGGGGCCTCTTCGATGACCTTCTGGTTACGCCGCTGGATCGAGCATTCGCGCTCGCCCAGATAGACGCCGTTGCCATGCGTGTCACAGAGAACCTGAATTTCGATATGCCGGGGTTGCGTCACGAATTTCTCGATGAAGATGCGGTCATCCCCGAAACTGCTGGCCGCCTCGTTCTTGGAGCTTTGGAAGCCCTCGCGCGCCTCCTCGTCATTCCAGGCGATGCGCATGCCCTTGCCACCGCCCCCCGCGCTGGCCTTGATCATCACCGGATAGCCGATCTGCTGGCTGATCGTGACCGCCTCATCAGCATCCGCAATCAGGCCCATCACGCCGGGCACGGTCGACACGCCGGCCTCCTGCGCGATCTTCTTCGAGGTGATCTTGTCGCCCATCGCCTCGATCGCGCCCTTGGGCGGTCCGATGAAGGCCACGCCCTCGGCCTCGAGGGCCGCGGCGAATTTCGGGTTCTCCGACAGGAAGCCATAGCCGGGATGCACCGCCTCGGCGCCGGTCTGGCGGATCGCGTCCATCACCTTGTCGATGACGATATACGACTCGTTCGCCGGGGGCGGGCCGATATGCACCGCCTCGTCGGCCATCTGCACATGCAGCGCCTGCGCGTCGGCGTCCGAATAGATCGCAACGGTCTGAATGCCCATCCTGCGGGCGGTCTTGATCACCCGGCAGGCGATCTCGCCCCGGTTCGCGATCAGGATCTTCTTGAACATGTCTCGTCCCTTCCTCCGGTTTCGGGCAGATACCCGCCCGCAATAAAAAGACCACCGGCGCAAGGCGCACCGATGGTCATGGTTGTGTCGTCACGCGCCGGTCGGGCGCGGAAGAATTCAGCGGCAGCGGCCGGGATAGGCCTTGCAATACGCGACATTGCCAGCCGCACCGACAAGCGCGCCCGTGGCAACGCTGCCACTGAGCACGGCCGCCGTGCCGGCGCCGGCGCCTGCCCCCAGAAGGGCCTGTTCCGGCAGGCTTTCGCCGCAGCCCGCAAGGGCCGCCAGCCCAACAATCGCGGCACACCGTAAAAGCAATCTATGCATGTCTGTGGACCTCTCCATTCTGCTGTCGCAAACCGGCTTTCAGACTGCGACAGGACAGACCCCGCGTCAAAGCCCAAGCCGATCCGGGGCATCCCGTGCGCGGTCCCCCGCCGAAAGCGGTAAGGCGTTGAAAAGACTGAAAAAACGGGCGGGTTGCGCACCACTGCGCAACGCCGCCCATCAGGGGAAGGGTAACGGATCGGACGACAGGTCCAAGCCCCTTGGGGACGGGCCTCCACTACACCCTTCACTGTGTCGGTCGGCTCCGCCAAAGCCAAGCCCTCGCGACCCCGAACGCAATGATCGGCTGACTTTCGCGTAAATGCCCGTCGGCTTGGCAAAAAAGCGCCGCTGCGGCGCGTTCGGCACCGCATCACCACGCCTCCTCCGGGTCGTCGAATGCATCCGGGAACGAGGCCCGCGCCACATCCACATCCAGCACCAACAGCGCATCATAGCTGGCGGGATCGAATGGCTCCTGGGCCGGCTTGACCTCGCGTCCGATCAACCAGCTCAGGCGGCCTGCATCCAGATTGCCGCGCTCGAATGGCTGATCGCCAAAACATTCCCACAAGGCCCGCACAAAGGCTTCATCCGCGCGCCGGTCGGCGGCCCTGCGGTCGCGATACCGTTCCCGATGAACGATCTCGGTGGCGCCTTTGGGATTGGCGCGGCGCACGGTGAACTGGAAATCCGTTCCCGGCAAACGACCCGGGAAACCACGGTGCTTCAACATGGGGCACTCTCCATTTGCGGGATATTGCCCATAGCCGCGCGTGTCTGCCCCGCAGGTCCGCTGGACGCCAAAGCGACGACGCGCAGATGCAGGGCGCACCAAGGCGCGGCATAGACGGTTTGAGATTGCGGAAGGGCTGGTCGGCGGGTCCGCGTCAGACGATACGCGCTGCGCAACACGCCGAGGTTCGAGGCAGGCCCGAAGGCCTGCCCCGGCAAGTCCTGAAAGGGCTTACTTGTACTTGCCTGTGTATGCAGGCTCGGTCGTGACGGGCTCGACCACGACGAATTCTTCTTCGGCCTGCTGAGCGCAAGCTGCGACGAAGGCAACCAGACCGATGGCCAGAATGCTCTTGATGCTGTTCGACATAAGTGTCTCCTGTGTCCTTGTAAGGGCACGCGTGACCAAGCACGCGTTTCATGCCCGAGTTCCGAGGTATGGGTTACTTGGGTGCAACCGATCGGCACAATATCCGAATTTCCAGACAATGCATACGCGGCATAAGCAAACGCCCGCGTATGTGGCGGCAAAGCCTCAACCATGACACGAGACACGCCGGCGCCCTCAAGATATAGTAGCTCCATCAGAACATCTCCCAGATGCAGGTGCCATCTTCCACGCGGTAGGCCTCGAACACCTGCGCGACATCCGGGTCGATCACCCCGAAGTCAACCGGGCGATCAGCCAGCGAGATGACCACCTGACGCGGCTTCGGCCCGAGCGTCGGCAAGCGCGGACGCGCGTAGGACATGCAAAGATATTCAAGATCGGCCATGATGCTGTCGAACTCTTCCTTGCCGGTAAACTCCGGCGCCACGAACCGGAAGCGATAGGTCAGCCCCTGCCCCGGCCGATCCGACACAACGTCCTGCAAGACCGCCTCAAGCCCGGATGGCAGGACAAGGCGCTCCTCCTTCGCCTTGTCCTGCTGCGCCGTGGCCGGGCCGGCAATCGCCAGCGCCAAGGCCACGGCGGGGATATGCGCCCGGATGGGCCTCATTCCCCCGACCCCGTCAAAGCGGAATGTTGTCGTGTTTCTTCCACGGCATCTGCCGATCCTTGTTGCGCAGCGCGGCAAAGGCGCGGCTCACGCGCTTGCGGGTGTTGCGCGGCTGGATCACCTCGTCGATGAAGCCCCGCTCTGCCGCCACGAAGGGATTCGCAAAGCGATCCTCGTAATCCTGCGTGCGCTGCGCGATCTTCTCGGCATCGCCCAATTCCGAGCGATACAGGATTTCGGTTGCGCCCTTCGCGCCCATGACCGCCACTTCGGATGTCGGCCAGGCATAGTTGATATCGCCGCGCAGATGCTTCGAGGACATCACCACATACGCCCCGCCATAGGCTTTGCGCGTGATCACCGTCACTTTGGGCACCGTCGCTTCGCCATAGGCGAAGAGCAGCTTGGCGCCATGCTTGATGACCCCGTCATGTTCCTGCTTGGTGCCGGGCAAGAAGCCGGGCACATCCACGAAGGTCAGGATCGGGATCTCGAAGCAATCGCAGAACCGCACGAACCGCGCCGCCTTGCGGCTGCTGTCGATGTCCAGACATCCCGCCAGAACCATCGGTTGATTGGCCACCACACCCACAGTGCGCCCTTCGAGGCGGATAAAACCGGTGATGATATTCTTGGCGAAATCCTCCTGAATTTCGTAGAAATCACCCTCATCCGCGACCTTGGTGATCAATTCCTTCATGTCATAGGGCATGTTGGGATTGGCCGGCACCAGCGTATCAAGGCTTGTCTCGGCGCGGTCCGGATCGTCGAAGAACGGACGCACCGGCACCGGCTCGCGGTTGTTGAGCGGCAGGAAATCCACCAGTCGGCGCACTTCGGCCATGGCTTCCACGTCATTCTCGAACGCGCCATCCGCAACCGAGCTTTTGCGCGTATGGGTCGAAGCGCCGCCAAGTTCTTCGGCGCTGACCTGCTCGTTGGTGACGGTCTTGACCACGTCGGGGCCGGTCACGAACATGTAAGAG
>JALQUE010000073.1 GCA_023260815.1 Roseovarius sp. | reverse complement strand
CCTGATCGAGAAGATGCGCAAGCTGTGCATCGATCCCTGTCGTCCCTGATGCCTTTTGCTTCGGGCGCCGCGCGTGCGGCCTTGGGCAGAGCGGCGTCAGGACAACGTCAGCGCGAGATCAATTGTCGGCGTTCCAGGAGTCCAGCAGGCTGGTCAGGTAATCCCCTGTCGAGTTCAACTGGGTGATCACACGTTCCATTTCGGTGAACCGGCTGCGGTACCGCGCTTCGATCTCGGTCATGCGCTGATCCAGAGCGGTCAGCCGGTCGCTGTTTTCCGCGATTTCTGTGGAAAAAGCGTTTTCGCGGCGGTCGAGGATCCCGCCATTGGCCACCACCTCGTCCAGATAGGCGCCGAGACTGTCCAGCGGGCCTGGCCCATAGTCGATGGTGCTGCGCGTTGTGCCCGCATCGATTGTCAGGCTGATGCCTGAAAGCGGCCCCGACGATACGGCATAGAGCGTCCGTCCGTCATCGGTGGGAACGCCTTGAACCACGACGCCGCCGATCGTGGCGGTGCTGGTGTCTGTGTCGATCACCACGTCATAGCGCCCCGGCGCAGGATCGCGCAGGGGGCGACCGGAAACCGAGACCCCCTCGGAGCCGGCGTTGAGCGCCCCGCGCAGAAGGGATTCGATGCGCCCGCTGTCTTGCGAGAGGGTCGCGTCGAAGCGACTGCGATCAAAACGCAGGCTGCCGTCGCGTTCGGTGATCAGACCGAAATCCGACAAAAAGACCGGCTGGTCGCCAAGCCCATCATACCCGCGTGTCAGCAGATTGTCGAATGACCCCATGAGCGCTTGCAGTCCCGCATCGCCCGCCAATGGGCCAGCCGCCATGCCATCGGTTCCCCGCGTGGTCATGCTGCGGGCCAGGCTGCGGAACTCGTTGAGTGATTGCATCAGATTGGTGACCGCCTCGGCGGCCAGATCGGTATTCAGCCCGGCCGAGATCATGGCGGGGGGCTGATCCGTGGTCGTGGCGCGCAGATCGAGGGAGACACCGGGGATCGCGTCCGCGATCTCGTTGGTTTGACGGCGGATGGAGATACCGTCGAGCGTCAGAAGGGCGTCAGAGGCCCCGCGAAGCTGCACGCTGCCAGGTCCAGCAGAGACATCGAACTGTTGCAGGGGGCTGGCCGCGTCGGCACTGGTGCCGATCCGAAGCGCGTTGGATGCGCCGGTTTGCGACAGAATACCGAGTGACACGGTGCCGTCGCCGACATCGACGATCCGCGCCATGATGCCGTCGATCCCGTTGAGGCCATCGGCCAGATCCTGAAGTGTTGCCCCGGCGCCAAGGCTGATCGTTTGCGCGGGACGTGTGCCGACGCTGAAGCTGTCGGCCTCCCATGTGCCGAAATCCACGCTGAGGCTGCCGATGCCAAGCGATTGGCTGGCGCCGCTGAAACCGCGGAATTCCAGCACTTGCGATTGTGCCAGACTTTGCACACCGACGCTGATCGATTGGGGGGCGACGCGGGCGGCATCGTCGACGGTGACGTTCACCGCCGCACTGTCGCTGGTGACCCGGGTGATGTTGGCAGAGGACAGCGCAGTGAGTGTACCACGAAGCCCGGTAAGGCTGCTGCGCATCACGTCGAGCGCGCCAAGCGAGGTTTCGGCGCTGTCGATACGGGTCTGAACCATCGCCTTGCGCGGCGCGACCTCGGCACTGGCCAGATCGGTGCTGAGCGTGGTGATGTTCAATCCGCTGCCACCCCGGTTCAGGGTGCTGAGAATGTCGACGGACATGGCGTATCTCCTTCAACGTGTGAACGGCTGCCGGGTGAGGAGTGTTAGCGCGCGCGCGCTCAGTACTGAATTTCGATCTCGATGCGGCGGTTGCGTTCGCGGTCTTGCGGGGTGGCGTTGCTGGCGACGGGTTGCGTTTCCCCCCGGCTGATTGCGGTCAGGCGGTCGGGATCCAGAAGGCCGCCGCCTTCCATCTCGCGGACCACCGCGGCCGAGCGCGCGGCGGCAAGCCCCCAGTTGTCGCGGAACGCGGCGCCGGGTGCGAGCGGGCGGTCATCGGTGTGGCCGGTGACGGTGATCTGGCTGTCATCGCTCATCGCCGAAAAGGCGATGCGCGACATGATCTGCCGGGCTTCGGCTGTCAGTTCGGCGCGACCCGAAGCGAATGCCCCGCCAGAGCCGACAGTGACCACGACGCTGTCCTCGCGCCGTTCGATGTCGACAAGGCCTTCGGCGATTTCCTGACGCAGGGCGACCTTCAATTCGGCCTCGGACAGGGCGGCGGAGCGGGCGCTGTCCCCGGCGTCGGCAGTCGAGAGGTTTTCCGGTGTTTCTTGGGCCTGCATGAGCGCGTCGGCGGCGGTGGTATCAAGCGCGATGCGCAGATCTTCTGCGGCCTCGGCCAGATCGGGGCGCGCTTGGGTGGCTTCGGTGATGGCGCTGGCGATTTCTGTCAGAGCCTCCTGGACGTCCTCGGGCGAGGGTGTTTCGGAGGGGGAGGCTTCGGATGGGGCAAGGGACACGACGATTTCGCCGTCTTGTATTTCGATGGTCACATCGTCCGATGTAATGATCTGGTCCAGCTGTGCGGCAAGCTCGCCGGTGCCTTCATCACCATCGGGTGAGGCGCGGTCGATCTCGGGGCGGTCCTGATCGGTGGTCTGCTGGGTGATCTCTTTGATCACTGCGGGATCGGGCGATGGGCTGAAGGTCAGGTCCATGACCGTTGTGCCCTTGGGCTGCTGAAACACGGGCTGTTCGCGCTGGATGCCAAAGGAATTGCGCAGCGATCCCGCCACCATCTTGAACTTGGGCTGATTGAATTCGGCAAAAGACAGGATCAGCACGAAAAACGCCATCAGAAGCGTGGCAATATCTGCAAAGGTCGCCATCCATGCGGGGGCGCCGGGCGGGGGACATTTCGGGCAATCCGGCTCTTCTGGCTCGTCCACGACAAGCGGAACCGGCAGGACTTTCTTGACCATTGGAACGTTCCTATGCGGCCATCATTTTCGCCTGCAACTTCGGCGGCAGGATGGCGACCATCTGATCCTGGATATTTCGGCCAGATTCGCCGCGCGAGATATTGCGCAGACCCTGGAGGATCATCTCGCGATAAATCACCTCGGAGGCGGAATAGCCTTCGAGCTTGGACAGGATCGGGCCAAAGAGGACGTTTGCGATGAACGCCCCATAAAGAGTGGTCAAAAGCGCCACGGCCATGGCAGGGCCGATCGCCTTGGGATCTTCCATATTGCCAAGCATCTGCACGAGACCGATCAGCGTACCGATCATGCCCATGGCGGGTGCGATGTCGATCCAGCCCTGCACGACGGACTGATATTCCGCGTGGCGGGTCTTCATTGCGCGGATTTCCTGCGTCAGCTGTTTGACCAGCTTCTGCTCATCGGCGCCGTCCACCAGCATCTGCAGCCCTTTTTCGCAGAACTTATCGGGAGTTTCCTTGCCCTCGAGCGCCATGATGCCGTCCTTGCGGGCGATATTGGACAATTCGACCATGGCTTCGATGGCATCCTCCCGTTTGGGCAGTTTCGGCATGAAGCTTTTGCTCATCGCCTTGAAGCTGCCAAGGAAGAGGCCCATCGGGCTGCGATACATGACGGCAAAGAAGGTGCCGCCGAACACGATCAGCAGAGAGGCCACGTCTACATAAGGGCCAAGGCCACCCGAGGTGATCATCGCACCCAAGATCATACCGATTGCGCCGATCATCCCGATAAGGGTGGCAATATCCATGACTCGCTCCGTGTCAGAAGGTTCCGATCTAGGCGGGCAAGAAGGATGCCAAGCGGGTCGTGGCGATGATTGTCAAAAACCGAAGATATAAAAAATGTTTAAAATCAGTGTATTGGGTTAATGCTGTCTTGGCGCGCATCCTGTGGATTAAACTTTTTCGGGGGTCGCCGTTGACAACCCTGTGAGCGCCTAGTGCGGCGCATGCCTCGACACAGGAGAGTAAAGATGACCACGATTAACACCAATATCGGCGCGATCAACGCTCAGGCGAACATGACCCGCGTCAATGAGGAAATGAACACCGCCATGAACCGGTTGTCCTCGGGCATGCGCATCAACGCGGCCAAGGACGATGCCGCAGGCATGGCGATTGCCGAGAAGATGACGTCGCAGATCATGGGCCTCAATCAGGCCATGCGGAACGCGACGGACGGCAAGAGCCTGGTGGACACCACCGAGGGCGCGCATGTCGAAGTTTCGAACATGCTGCAGCGTCTGCGTGAACTGGCGGTTCAGTCGTCGAACGACACGAACACCGCAGCGAACCGTGGCACCATCGTCGCGGAATCCAGCCAGCTGATCGCCGAGATCAACGCGGTTGCCGAAAACACCAACTTCAACGGCATGAAAGTGCTGGATGGCAGCTTCTCGAACATGCAGCTGCAGATCGGTGCCGATCGCGGTCAGACCATGTCGCTGAACGTTGAAAGCGCGGCTGCCACGGCGATCGGCTCGAACGTGGTGCGTTCGCAGTCGACCGTCGACACCGGCGCGGGCCTGACGGATACCGATACCGCCATCGCGGGTGGCGAGACTGTCACGCTGACCGGTTACGCGGGTTCTGCTGCGGTCACCACAACGGCGGGCCAGTCGGCCAAGTCGCTGGCCGACGAGATCAACAAGCTGTCGTCCTCGACGGGTGTTGAAGCCACGGCGATCACCAAGGCGCAACTGTCGGGTTTCACAGCTGGTGACACCGTCAGCTTCAGTATCGGCACGACCGATGCGAACGCCGTCTCGATCGGGGACGTCAGCATCACGGACGCCAATGACGTGCGCGGTCTGCGCGATGCGATCAACGCGGTCTCGGGCCAGACGGGCATCACCGCCCAGATGGCATCTTCGACGGACAATTCGAAGATCATCCTGATGGATGCCAACGGCGATGACATCATGCTGAAAGCTGTGTCGTCCTCGACAGCCGACTTCAATGTCGACTCGCTGGACGCGTCGGGCGCCGTGACGGCCAGTGCAACCGACCTTGGCCAGACCACGAACTCGGCGGCGATCACAGGCTCTGTTGAAGTGACATCGACCAAAGCCTTTACAGTCGCCTCCAGCGCAGCCGAGCATTTTGGCTCCACGGCTGAAGGATCCAACCTTGAATCCGTGGCCGAGATCAACCTGTCCACGGCCAAGGGCGCCTCTGATGCGATCAGCGTGATCGACAAGGCGATCCAGAAGATCTCGCAGTCGCGCTCGGATCTGGGTGCCGTTTCGAACCGTCTGGACAGCACAATTTCGAACCTGACCAACATCACCGTGAACGTGGAATCCGCGCGCTCGGGGGTGATTGATGCAGACTTCGCCAAAGAATCGTCGGCCATGGCACGGGGCAAGATCTTGTCCCAGGCAGCAACCGCGATGCTGGCGCAGGCAAATGCGTCGCAGCAGAACGTTCTCAGCCTGCTGCGGGGGTGACGGTAATTTGACATCGCTGGACCTGCCAGTGACTTCCGGCGGTGTCATTTTTTAACGAGTGAACGCACAAGTCGGCGTCAGAGGCGGGACGTGTCGGAGAGCCGACACGTCCCGTCAATTTTGCTGTCTTGAGATCAGGGGCATGCGTCGTGTTGTCTGGACGTCGAAGGAGAACGTCCATGCTGCTAAACGTGACACCCATCGTCGGACAGCGCCAGTCTGTCGCCGCCAATGCCCAGCTTCAACAGGCGATCTGCCTGCTGCAACTGAGCAACCACGAGCTTCAGAGCTTCATCGAAACCGAGGCCACCGAGAACCCGTTTCTCGATGCCGACATTCGCCCGGTCCCACAGACCCTGTCAGAGCGCGCGGCGCGCGCCGGTGGCATGGACCTGGATGAGATCGGAGCGCGCACACCCGATCATGCCCCGTCGCTTTACGCTTATGTGGCGGGTCAGTTCGATGTGATGTTTCCATCGACGGACGAGCGCTTGCGGGCGGACATCTATCTTGAGGCAATCGAACCTTCGGGGTGGCTGGGGGAGCCTCTGGAAGATTTGGCCCTGCGCGCGGGGATTACTCTGGAAGAGGCCGAAGCATTCCTGACGCGGGTTCAGGAGGTTGAACCGAAAGGGCTTTTTGCGCGGTCTCTGGCCGAATGTCTGGCCTTGCAGGCGCAGGATGCGGGTGTCATGACACCGGCCTTTCGGACCTTGCTGGATCATCTGCCCAAACTGGCCGCCGCCGATCTGGAAGGGCTGTGCCGGATTTGCAGGGTGGACATGGCCGATCTGAAATCCATGCTGCGTGTGCTGCGCGGGCTTGATCCCAAACCGGGCGCGTCTTTTGACCCTGGCGACAGCACGACACGCGAACCCGATCTGATCGTCACGCTTGATGCCGCGGGGTGGCGTGTGGATCTGAACCGTTCGACAACGCCAAGCGTCGTGATCGACGAAGCGCGCGCCGTGTCACTGCGGCGTGACCCCGAGGCCGGCAAATACGCTGCCAACCGGTTGTCTACCGCACGCTGGCTGCGCCGCGCCGTCGAGCATCGCAATCAAACCACGCTGCTGGTCGGCGCCGAGATCGTGCGCCGTCAGGATGGCTATCTACGGGAAGGCCCGGCGCATATCGTGCCGATGACCTTGCGGGATGTGGCAGAAACGGTCGGCGTGCATGAAAGCACTGTCAGCCGTGTCACGACGGGTATCCTGATTCAGACGCCGCAGGGCACCTTGCCGCTGAAGTCGTTCTTCAGCACGGCGCTGGAGTCCGAGGGCGAGGGATCGGCCTCGTCGGCGGCCGTGCGCCACAGGATTGCAGAGCTTGTGCGCGGCGAAGACCCTTCCACTCCGTTGAGTGATGACGCGCTGACTGCGGCGATGGCCCAGGAAGGCACGCGACTGGCGCGCCGGACTGTTGCCAAATACCGGGAAATGTTGGGTATTCCATCTTCGTTCCAGCGTCGTCGGCTGGCGCGTCTCAAAAGTGCCTGACGCGCCGGTGCGGGCGCAGGTTGACGGAATTTGCTGACGTAATTTGCTGGCGGATTTGAAAGGCTCCATCCAGATCGGGTGGAGCTTTTCAGCGTTTGTGCCGCCTGTCACGCATCTGCCTGCGAGGACCGGTCACGCATCCGCGTGTGAGGGACGGGTGGCCCGGATCGGAGCACAGACCCATACCAGATTGGGGTACAGCCGGCTCACATCCGCATGCGCGCCGGATTCCGTGCGGGCTGCAAGAACTCCAATTGGCTCCAGCCCGCGTATCCGTCGGTCAGCGCGCACGAAATCAGGGCCGGACTTCCAGAACAGGACGCCCATGAAAAGCTGCACCGCCACCACTGCCCAAAGGCCCGCGATACCTGCAAAAAGGCTCATGGCGATCCACGCGGCAAAGGGCCGCCACATCCGCATCTGCAACAGCCAGAGGGGGGGGGCGACCAGCGCAAGCAGCGACCGGTCAAGGCGCTGAACGTCATAAAGACCGTCCGCGCTGCGGAACACTTCCCAGTTCGACAGATAATCGGGATCGATGCGTTTGAAGTCGCTCAGGGTGATATCCTGTGCCCGGTGATCCCATTTGCCAAGATCTGCAGTCCGGCTGAGCACGGTTCTGTATGTCCCCTCGCGCAGGAAGGTCAGCGCAAGGCGCCGGCCCCAGGAAAACCGCTGTTGCAGGTCTGAGGTATCCCCGTGAAATGCGACCCCGTTGATGGCGACGAGGGTATCGCCCGCACGAAGGCCAAACCCCAAAGCGATATGTTCCGGGCTGTCGAGAACGAGCAGCTTTTGGTCTGTCATGTCGGGGATCCTCAAGGGTAGCTGAACGGGTTGGGTTCCGGGCGTGACTGGCTGCGGGTGGCTTTGGGGCGCGGGGCCTGAGGGGCACGCGCCACGGGATTGGAGGCGGCGGGCAGGGCAGGCGTATCCGCCAGCATTCGGCTGAGGGCCAGTTGCAGGTCCGAGGCTGCCTTGAGACTGTCGGCGCGGGTGCTGTCATGCGCCGCAGTCACGGTGTCGATCAGCGAATTGCCAATCTGTGTGCAGGCGCCCGATACCGATGCCGACATGCCTTCCAGATCGGTGGTGAGGCCTTGCTGGAGGCCGGTGATCCGGCTGTCCAGTGCGCCGATTTGTGCGATGACGGTCTGATCCAGTTCGGCAAGACGCTCGGACAGTGCCGCTGCCGCCGCGATATGGGTGTCAAGCTGTTCGACGCGGTCCGCGAACATGGCGAGCGCTTCGATCTGCGTGTTGTAGGCGGTGTCGAGGCGGCCAAGCGTGTTGAAATACACAAGACCCGCGCCGACGACCGAAAGCGTCGTGCCGGCCAGCAATCCCACAAGCATCGGCATCATTCGCCGGTTCGTGGCATCCAGGCGGTCCGCTGCGCGGGTTATATCGGTTTGAACCCCGTCCAGTTCAGCGATGGAGTCGGTTGCAGCCTCCGCCGCCTCGATGGCAAGGCGGATGCCGGATTCAAGATCGGTTGGGGTGTTGGTCATGCATCCTCTCCGCGCCCGGAAAATGGGCCTCTTTCGCCTTTGACTTGCAGGTTTCGTGCCAGTTCGCAGAATCCCGGCCTGTGGCTAAGCTGGAGGCGCTTTTTGCCGTTAGGGTCACCACAAGGCTGTGGCGAACGGCGCCGCGGGGTTTTGAATATGGAGACCTGAGTGATGCAAGAGACTATTGTTGAGGCCACCACCGATGCGTCGTGCATTTCGGCTGCGCGCACCGACGCCTTTGCGCGGATGACCATCGGACAGCGAACCTATGACATCGCCGAAGCAGCAGACGGAACGCAGCTTTTGTTCCGGACCGAATGCGAAGAGAAGTGGATGCGCCTGGAGCATACACGCGACGACGGGTGGACGAAGATTGCCGGTGAAATCGTCCGGTCAGACCCGGATGTGATGGATCATTTCCTGTCCACCCACCTGGTGCGGATCGACGGCCAGTTCGATGAGATGGGGGAGGTGAGTTTCGATCTTCTGGGGCGTGATGTCCGCTTGCGGTATGATACGTCCGGTTTGTTTGTCAGGGTCGGAGACGAGTGGGTTCAGGCTGACAATTTCAACGGTGAGGCCATGCCTCTGAGGGGGCGGGCGCGGTGCCATGCGGCGTTGCTGCGGACCGACGCAATGCAGAGCGATCAAATGTCCCCGGCGATGCGCGAATGGTCAGGACGGATCGCGCGCGGAGCCCGCGTCATTCCGGTCCTCTGATCGCCCGCGCCACAGGGCATGGGCGCGCGCGATCGGCGTGCGCAGGGCCGCCGCCAGGCAACTGGCCGCACAAAGGCCAAGCATCACGGCCTTGAGCGGCGGGCTGCCCGCCGCTTCGGCCAGAAGCCACAGCCCGCAACCTGCAAAGGCGAGGGTAGAAATCGTGCCGCCGATAGCCCGATTTGCGGGTGTCTTGCGTGTCATTTGGTGTCTCCTGTTTCGGGGCGCCCATAGGCATCGAAGCGCATGGTTGGCGGAAGGTCGATATCCGGCATGGTCCCGGCCAGCCCTTGTTCGATCCGCCAGACATGCGCCAGCAGGATCGCGACGGCGTTATACAGCTCGACCGGAATGTCCGTGCCGATATCGGACGTATAATAGAGGGCGCGCGCCAGCGGAGGCGACGCGATCCGGGTGATGCGGGCGGCGTCGGCGCGCTCGATCACCCGATGCGCCATTGCACCTGTGCCCATCGCGACAACCACCGGCGCATCGCCTGTTTCAGGAAGGTATCGAAGCGCAACGGCGAAATGCGTCGGGTTTGTCACGATGGCCGTGGCCGTGGGAATGTCATCCAGAGCCTTGACTTGATGGGCACGCCGCGAGGCTTCCATCTGTCTGCGCCGTATAGCACCTTTGAGTTCCGGCGATCCTTCGGCCTCTTTGTTTTCGTCCTTGATCTCTTGATGCGACATCCGCAGCTTTTTCTGATGCGAGATGATCTGCCATGCAAGATCCAGCCCCGCGATGACAAACAGAACCAGCAGAACG
>JALQUE010000052.1 GCA_023260815.1 Roseovarius sp. | reverse complement strand
CCAACGCAGGCACATATGTGGCGCCCACGCTGATCCGTGTGGGCGGCATCGGGGACATGGAGCGCGAGATCTTTGGGCCGGTCCTGCATCTGGCGACCTTCAAGTCCAATGAGCTGGACAAGGTGATCGACGCGATCAACGCCACCGGATACGGGCTGACCTTCGGGTTGCAGACGCGGATTGATGACCGGGTGCAGCATGTGACCGACCGGATCAAGGCCGGGAACATGTATGTGAACCGCAACCAGATCGGCGCAATCGTCGGCTCGCAGCCCTTTGGCGGCGAGGGGATGTCGGGCACCGGCCCCAAGGCGGGCGGGCCGAATTACCTGACACGCTTCACCCGCCGCGCGGCTGAGGCACGTTCAGAGGGATGGCCCCGTGACATGTCGGCGACCGATCTGCAAAGCGCGCTGGATCAGGCCAATATCGGCAAGGCCAAGCGCCGCGAAGCGCTGGTGCTGCCCGGTCCGACGGGGGAATCGAACCTCCTGACCACGCATACACGCGACGCGCTTTTGTGTCTGGGGCCGGGGGCGCAGGCCGCTGCGGCACAGGCCCATGCGGTGCGCAACCTCGGAGGGGTTGCGGTTGAAGCCACGGGACATGTCCCCTGCGAGACCCTGCGTACGGTCGGTGGCATCTCGGGCGTGCTCTATTGGGGGGACGACACCACCACGGCGCGCGCCTATGCGCAGGCATTGAGCGAGAGGGCGGGGCCGATCCTGCCGCTGATCACGGGCATGCCCGATGCGGGCCATGCGCTGCATGAACGCCATGTCTGTGTGGACACCACGGCGGCGGGTGGCAACGCGGCACTTCTGGGTGGGATGGCCTGAGTGGCCAGCCCACCACGTGCCGTGGCGCGACGGAGTATTTCGCGTCATTCGGTCCGGTAACGCGGCTGTGCGCTTGACCTATGGCAGGGCGCGCGCCAACTATCCTGCATGTTCCCGATCCGTGATCACAACCCGTCGCGTCACACGCCCTATGTCACCTACGCGCTGATCGCGATCAATGTGGGGGTGTTCCTGAGTTATTGGCCGCTGTTTGCCGATCCGCGCCAGCTGAACTTGTTTTTCTATGAATGGGCGCTGGTGCCCGCGCTGGTCAGCGAACAGGGCACATGGCCGACCATGGCCACGTCGATGTTCCTGCATGGCGGATGGATGCATCTTGCGGGCAACATGCTGTTCCTGTGGATTTTCGGCGACAATCTCGAAGACGAGATGGGGCATCTGGGATACCTGGCCTTCTATCTGGCGTCGGGGATCGGGGCGGCGGCGGCGCATATGATTTCGGCGCCGTATAGCCCGGTTCCGACGGTGGGTGCGTCGGGGGCGATTGCGGGCGTGATGGGGGGGTATCTGCTGATGTTTCCCAAGGCGCGGGTGGATGTCCTGCTGTTTTTCGTCATTATTATCAGGGTTATACCGGTGCCTGCGTGGATCATGCTGTGCCTGTGGTTCGGCCTGCAACTGTTCAGCAGCATCGGGGCCGATCCGATGGCGGGCGGCGTGGCCTATTGGGCGCATGCGGGCGGGTTCATGATCGGGCTGGTCCTGACGGTGCCGCTGTTCTTGCGGCGCGGTGGGCCGCGCTTCTGGCAGCGCACCGACGGGCATCCGCCGCATCCCGAAGCGACATATTCCTATCGCCGGACGGATATTCCCCGCGTCAGGCGTCGCCGGTGACAGGTGCAGATGCCGGGGACGGTCGGTCCCCGGTTCTGTGTGGTTCCGTCAATCCGGATCGGATCAGTCGCGCGTGCCGGAGAAGCGGGTTTCCCAGTCTTCGCGCTGCTCGTCGGTGATCTTGGTGAACAGAACCTCGGGCACGGTGAAGGCATGGCCCGCCTCCAGATGCGCCAAAGCCTGCGCCACATCGTCGGGCCAGTCGGTGTCGGTGGTGTGCATGGCGGCAAGCATCGCCTCGGAGGCATCGGGGATGAAGGGCGCGGACAGCACCGCATAAAGCCGGATCAGGTTGAGAGCGAGCCGGATTTGGGCCGCAGCCTGTTCGGGGTCTTCCTTGTAGGTGGACCAGGGTGCTGCCTCTTGCAGGTATTCGTTGCCTTCCACCCAGATCGCGCGCAATTCCTGCGAGGCTTTGCGGACTTCGATCGCGTCCATATGGGCCTGATAGGTGCGGATGCGGTCGCCCAGATCGTCGATCAGCGCGCGTTCACGGGCGCCCATCTCGCCGCCATCGGGCACGGCCTCGCCGAATTTCGAGCGGCAGAACTTGGTCACGCGGCTGACGAAATTGCCCAGGACATCGGCCAGATCCTTGTTGACCGATTGCTGGAAATTCTCCCACGTGAATTCGGAATCCGAGCTTTCGGGCGCATGGCTGAGCAACCACCAGCGCCAGTAATCGGCGGGCAGGATGTCAAGCGCCTGATCCATGAACACGCCGCGGCCCTGGCTGGTGCTGAACTGGCCGCCGTCATAATTCAGGTAGTTGAAGGACTTGATGTAATCCACCAGCTTCCATGGCTCGCCCGAGCCCAGGATCGTGGCGGGGAAGCTGAGGGTGTGGAAGGGCACGTTATCCTTGCCCATGAACTGGGTATAGGTCACATCATCGGCGCCTTTGTCGGTGCGCCACCAGCGCTCCCAATCAGAGCCTTTACCTGCATCGACCCATTCTTGGGCACAGGCGATATATTCGATTGGC
>JALQUE010000435.1 GCA_023260815.1 Roseovarius sp. | reverse complement strand
GCAGGATGAATTCCGGTGATTCTGTCGCCTTGAGCAAACTCTGGTCGCGAATTGTCGGTCTGCCACGCCGTTTTCCTGTTCTCAGCAATAGCTATCAGCCATCGGAGACCAGCCATGACGCAGACCATCACTGACCTGTCGAGCGTACGCGCCAATGTCGAGCACGCCAATGGGCTGCCGAATGCCCATTATATCGATCCCGTCATCTATGCCGAAGAAAAGCAGGCACTTCTGTTTTCTCAATGGGCTGGTCTTGCCGTGGCGGCGGATGTCCCCGAACCAGGCGATGCCGTGCCTCTGGATTTCGTCGGCATGCCGCTTCTGTTGATACGGGACAAGGATGGCGATGTACGGGTTTTCCAGAACATCTGTCGCCATCGCGGCATGATCCTTGTCGAAGAACCCCGCAAGATCGAAGGCGCGATCCGGTGCCCCTATCATTCCTGGTGCTATTCGACGAAGGGCGATCTGGTGGCAACCCCGCATGTCGGCGGGCCGGGACAGAATACCCATGACGCCATCAAGCGCAACGAGCTGGGCCTGATCGAAGTCCGCAGCCATATCTGGCGTGATGTCGTCTGGATCAACGTCTCGGGCGACGCTCCGGACTTCGCGGACGCAATGTCAGATGTCATGCAGCGCTGGCGGGAATTCGAACTGCCGCTCTATCATGGCGGCCACGACAGCCGGTTCACGCTGGAAGTGAACACCAACTGGAAGCTCGCGGTGGAAAACTACTGCGAAAGCTACCATCTGCCATGGGTCCATCCCGGATTGAACAGCTATTCCAAGCTTGAAGATCACTATCACATCGAACAACCCGGGCAGTATTCCGGCCAGGGCACGTTGGTCTATCGCCAATTGACCAACGAAAACGGTGAAACCTTTCCCGATTTCGAAGATGTCGGCAACCGCTGGAACGAACAGGCCGAATATATCGCCGTCTATCCCAACGTTCTGCTGGGCACCCATCGCGACCATGCCTTCGCCATCATTCTCGAACCCAAAGGGCCGGAACGCACGGTCGAGCATGTGCATCTTTATTACTCGGTGCCCAACAGCGACGAGGGTCTGCGCATGCGTAACAGCCAGCTGTGGAAAACCGTGTTCGAGGAAGACATCTTCGTGGTCGAAGGCATGCAGCGTGGCCGGCACGCGGAGCAATTCGACGGTGGTCGCTTCTCGCCCGTGATGGACAGCCCGACGCATTGCTTCCACCACTGGGTCGCGGGAAAGGTCGAAACGCACCGCGCCAAGGCAAAGGCGGCTGAGTGATGGATGACCTGCACAGCCGCATGCTGTCTGCCCACGAGGCACAGGACCGGATGGCACTGATCAAGCTATACGCCGAAGCCGCCGACAGCGTGAACGACGTCGATGCGTCCTGCTTTTTCCTGACCCATGCTTACGTCTTCGCGCTCGAGGCCGGCGTACCGGATGCCAAGGCACTCCATGCCCGCCTCAAGCATCATGGCCGCGAGGCGTGATTTTTAGCCAGATACCGTCACGCCCCCGCACAGTCAGATGCGCCACCGGCATCGCCGGACGATCCGGCACTGTGTCGAACCGATAGGCCCGCACCAGCAGCGCCAGTAACAGAACACCCTCGATCATTGCAAACCCCGCGCCGGGACACACCCGCTGCCCTGCGGAAAACGGCATATAGGCACAGCGCAACGCGTCGCGGCCATTGGGCGTATCAAAGCGCGCGGGATCGAAGGCATCGGGATTGTCCCACAGCCGTTCGTGGCGATGCAGGTGCCACGGGCTGAGGACGATCTGCGCACGAGGCGGCACATCGCGGTTGCGCAACCTCTCGGGGCAGGTCGTCTCGCGCACCATCATCGGCACTGGCGGGTAAAGCCGCAGCGTCTCGCGGAAGACATCGCGCGTCAGCCGCAATTGCGCGACATCCGAAAATCCGGGCGCGCCCTCCCCGAAGGCCGCTTGCGCTTCGGCGGCGACCCGGTCCTGCCAATCAGGATAAAGCGCCAGCAGATACAGCGCCCACGCCAAGGCCGAGGCGCTGGTCTCGTGACCGGCCAAAAAGAAAATCGCCACCTGATCCACCATCTCGGCGGTATCAAACCGCTGCCCTGTCAGCGGATCGGCGGTTGTCATGATCTTCGTCGCAAGATCGTCCGGCGCGCACCCGGCTGCGATCTGGGTCATGCGTTGCGCGGTCAACCGGGTGATCAGGCCCCGTATCTCACCGGCGGTCTGGCGGGTGCGGCGACGATGAAATCTTGGAAACCATTCCGGCAACGGCACCAGCGCCCCAAGGTTCAACACGGGTTGCGCCCGCTGATGTTCGCGGAACTTGCCAAAGACCTGTGCCGCGACCTCGTGTTCGATCGGAATGGAAAACAACGTCCGAAAGATGACATCAGCGGCGGCATGGCTGGCTTCGGCCTCGATCTCGACAGGCTGGCCATCGGCCTTGTCCCCCAACCGCGCCACCGCTGCTTGACCTGCGGCCAGCATCGCAGGAAAGGTATCGCGCAGGCGCCCCCCTTCGAAGGATGGGTCGATGATCCGCCGCTGCCGCTTCCATGTCTCGCCATTTGTCACGAACACCGAATTGCCAAGCAGCGGCGCCAACCCCTCGCGGATACGGTCCGATTTCGGAAAATCATCCGGGCGCTGCTTGAGCACCAGATCGACCAGTTCGGGTTGGTTGCACAGGTACGAACGGAAAAACGGCGTCCGAAACTCGGCCATCCACGCCCGATACAGCCGCGCGGGCTGCGCCGACAGGATATCTTGTCGGAACAGCCGCATATAGCGCCACAAAGACACCCTGCCCTCGTCGCGGGCCGGGGGCTTTGGCGGAAGGATCATGTCCCAATACCGGTATATTTGGACGCCGGTCTTTCGATCCGGCTGGGGGACGGCGCGCGCCCCCGATACCGCGCCGCCAATGTCTGCGGACCGGCGGTGATGCGGAAATAGTCGTAGTCACCGGGATAATCGAAGGCGCACATGTACTGAAAATGCAGGCGAAAGAACTGCCGTTTCAAAAGCTGCCAGCGCTTGGGGCAGATCGTGTGCGTGAAGGCCGCCGACAGCACCAACGGCCAGCGCTTGCCCTGAGGGGCAACCCCGGTGACCGAAACCGGATCACACAGCGCAAAGGCACAGCCATCGCCCGGCGCGCTGACATCCACCCAGACAAGCTCATTGCGGGTGCTCAGATACTGCAGGTCACCTCGCAGCCTGTCCGCCTTTGGCAAAAAGGACACCATCGGAACCACTTGCCCAAGCGACAGAAAGGCCAGAGCCGGCCCATCGCCCGGCACACGCCCCGCCCGGATCAGATCTGACAGGATCGATACCGCCAGATGCACACCCGAGGAATGACCGACCACCAGCACCTCGTCCACATCCTCGGACAGGGTCTGAGCGATCAACTCTCCGAATTCGGCCATCCGCGCCTCAAGCTCCGGGGGATTGGCCCCGCGATACCGGGCGGAATATGCGTAATCATGCATCAGGTAATAGACCAGAAAGCGGTTATCGTTGCGCCGAAACCAATCCAGAACG
>JALQUE010000430.1 GCA_023260815.1 Roseovarius sp. | reverse complement strand
CATCAGATCGCGCCGCCGCCATCCCGCCTGCCGCGCCACCCGCGCCATCGGTGAGGCAAAATCAAATCCCCAGATACGCGGCGCGAACATGTTCATTGTCGTGAAGCTCATCGGCTGGCCCCTCCAGTGCCATGTTTCCCGTCTCCAGCACATAGGCGTGGCTGGCCAGTTCCAGCGCCAGCTCGGCATTCTGTTCGACAAGAACCACCGGCACGCCCTGCGCGTTGATATCCTCGATGATGCGGGCGATCTCTTCGACAATCACCGGCGCCAGCCCCATCGACGGCTCGTCCATCAGCAACAATCGCGGCGCCGACATCAGCGCGCGCCCGATCGCCAGCATCTGCTGCTCGCCCCCCGACATGGTCTTGGCCATCTGCCGCCGCCTTTCGCGCAGCCTCGGGAACCGCTCATAGACCTGCTCCAGATCCGCCGCGATCCCCGGCTTGTCACGCCGCAAAAACGCCCCGGTACGCAGGTTTTCCTCGACCGTCATGTCGGGAAAGATGCGCCGCCCCTCGGGCACATGGGCAATGCCGCGCGCCACGATCTTGTCGGATGTCAGCCCGTCGATGCGCTGGCCGTCGAAATGGATCTCGCCCCCGGTCAGCGGCACCATGCCCGACATCGCGCGCAGCGTGGTCGTCTTTCCCGCGCCGTTGCCCCCGATGATCGTCACGATCGCCCCGTCCGGCACGCCAAGCGAGATGCCCCGCACTGCCGACACCTTGCCATAACTGACCGAGACATCCCGCAACTCAAGCAACATGGCGCGCGCCCCCCAGATAAGCCTCGATCACCGCCGGATGGTTGCGGATGTCGGCCGGGCCGCCCTCGGCCAGAAACTTGCCAAAGCTCATGCAGGTGATCGTATCGCACAGGCCCATGATCGCCTGCATGTCATGCTCGACGATCAGAATGGTGATCCCGTCCTCGCGCAGCTTGCGCATCAAATCCATCATCCCGCGCGTCTCTTCAGGGTTCATGCCCGTAAACGGCTCGTCCAGCAGCATCACATCGGGATGGCTGGCATAGGCCACCGCCAGCCCAAGCGCGCGCTGATGCCCATGGCTCAGGTCTCCGGCCAATTCCCCCTTCAGATGATCCAGCCCGAAAAACTCCAGAGCCTCCCTTGCCCGCGCCTCGGCGCCGCGCCGGTCCTCGCGATCCCAGCCAGCGATCGCGGCGAAGATGTTGGGCCGGAACGCCATATGCGTGCCGACCAGCGCGTTTTCCAGAACCGTCATCTCGGCAAAAAGCGTCGAATGCTGAAAGGTCCGCACCACACCGCGCCGCGCCACCTCGTGCATCCGCAACCCCGAGATGACCTCGCCGCGCAACCGCACCTCGCCCGATGTCGGCTTGTAGAACCCCGAGATCATGTTGAACGTGGTTGTCTTGCCCGCCCCATTGGGGCCGATCAGACCGTGGATTTCACCATGCCTGACCTTCAGGCTCAGGCCGTCAACGGCGGTCAGCCCGCCAAAGCGCATGGTCAGGGCATCGACGTCGAGAAAATGGGTCATTCCGCAGCCCTCCTGTCCTTGACACCCTTTTCAGAGCGCCGTGTCGCCAGATGTTGCACGATGCTTTCCAGCCCCTTGGGCAGGAACAGGATCGACAGGATCATGATCAGGCCATAGATCAGCGGGCGCATCTGTTCGAACCCCAGTTCGCGCAGCACGATCTCGTTCAGCACGGTCAGCACCACGCAGCCAAGGATCGGGCCATAAAACGTGCCCGTCCCGCCCACGATCGCCCATGTCAGCACATACACCATCAGATCGACGTCAAAGCTGTTGGGGTTGATCGTGCCCACGTAATGCGCCATCAGCCCGCCGCCGATCCCCGCAAAGCCACTGGCAATGGCAAAGGCCAGCGTGCGATACGCCCGCAGATTGACGCCCGACGCCTCGGCCAGCTTGTCCTGCCAGTGGACTGCGTGAAAGGTCAGGCCGACGGGGCTGCGCTCGATCCGCCACAGCAGCCACAGGCAGACCGCCACCACAACCCCCGACAGGTAGTAATAGCTGACCGGCTCGAAGAAATCGAAATCATAAATCCCGATCGAGAAATCGGGCATCGGCTCGATCCCCTTGATCCCCTTGGGTCCGCCGAACGGATCGCGAAAACGCTTCCACAACAGGCGGATGATCTCTCCGGCGGCGAAGGATCCGATCAGGAAATAGAACCCCTTCATCCTGAAGAGCGGAAAGGACAACAGCACCGCCATCAGCGCCGCCGTTGCCCCGCCCAGCAGAATCGAGACCGGCACCCACACCCCCAACTCCTTGCTGTAAAGCGCCGAGGCATAGGCCCCCACCCCCATGATCACCACATGCGCCAGCGACCATTCCCCGGTCAGCGTCAGCAACCGGTAAGACGACACCAGCAGGATGTTGATGGTCAGGAAAACAAGGATTTCCTGCTGCGAAAAGCTCAGGCCATGCGGCAGTGCCAGCAAGGCACAGGCCCCCAGCACGATGAAAATGACGCTACGCACGATCCGCACTCCCGAACAGGCCCGTCGGTTTGACGATCAGCACCAGCAGCATCAGGCTCAGCCCGACGATATCGGCGATCACCCCGTCATAGAACGTGGTCACGAAGGTGTGGATGATCGCATAGGCCACCGACGCCACGACCGCGCCTTCCAGACTGCCCACACCGCCCACGATGATGACGATGAACGCGGTGATGATGACCGAATGGCCCATATGCGGATTGACCGACACAAGCGGCGCGGTCAGCGCCCCCGCGATCCCCGCAAGGCCCGCGCCGATGAACATGGCGATCCGCGCGGTCTGCTTGATCGAAATGCCCTGCAAGGCCGCCGCTTCGGGGTCTTGGGCCGCCGCGCGCAGCGCCCAGCCAAACCGCGTCTTCTTCAAAAACAGCCACAGCGCGGTCAGCAGCACGACCGCCGCGATGATGACGTAAAGCCGCGCCACCGGCAGGCGCACCCGGTCGGAAAACTCGATCACCGCCTGTGTCACCGGGGCGATATGCTCCATTCGCACACCGAACCCCATCGCGGCCACCGCCTGCAAGATCATCAGAAACCCGATCGAGGCGACAAGCCCGCCCAACGGATTGTCTCGCAAGGGCCGGAACAGCGCGCGTTCCATCGCAAGGCCCAGACACCCCACAAAGATCAGCCCCATCGCCACCGCCAGAAAGAACGGCACCTGAAAATCGGTATACATCAGGACCACCGTATAGGCGCCCGCCATATACAACTCGCCATGAGCGAAGTTGATCACGCCCATCACGCCGAAGATCAACACAAGGCCCACCGCGATCAACGAGATATAGCTCGCCGCGTACACGGCATTCAGGCCGGTCTGCGCAAGGAGTTCCAGCATAAATTCGGTCTCTTCTTGTCAGGGAAGGACGACGCGACCATCCTCGTTCGCGTCGCCTTTTTTGGCCTCACGCCTCAGCGCTGATCCCACATCTGGTCATAGGCTTGCATATGCTTGACCAGCAGATCGCCGTGCTTGTCGTACCAGGCCGGGATGCTGCGGAACTCCTTGATGGTGGCCTTGCCGTTCTCGATCGCCACCACCGGCCAATCGCCCACCAGCGCGTTGTCGATCCCGAACAACTCGGTGCCCCACCAGCGCGCGTCGCCAAAGGCGTGCTTGCCGGTGCCGCCCTCTTTCATCGCGGCGATAACAGCATCCGGTTCGGCCGATCCGGCCTTTTCGGCGGCGGCCTTCCACAGGTCCATGATCGCGGCATATTCCCAGCTGACCGCGCCCCACTGACCGGGATAGCGCTTGTTGAACTCGGCGAAAAATCCGTTTGGATCGTCGAAATTCACCTGATCGGAATTCAGCGCCGGATCGTCGAAATCCGGGAACTGGAAGAGGAACCCTTCCATGAATTCCTTCGATGTCTTGGCGATGATCTGGTCATAGAAATCCGCCGTGCAGGAAATGATCTGTCCCTCGTATCCTTGCTGGAACAACTGCTCGCAGATCGGATGCACATAATCCGAATAACAGGTGTCCAGACAGACGATATCGGGGTTCGACGACATCAGCCGCGTCACGACAGGGGCGAAATCGGTGGTGGCCGGATCGAACAGCAGCGGGTCGTCCTGCATCTCGATGCCCGCCGCCTCGAACGCCGCCAGATAGGTGGCAACCGACGGCAGGCCAAGCGCATCGTCCTGCGCGCACATCACCGCCGTCTTCAGCTCGGGACGGGTCTCGGCCAGCCATTCGACGCCCGTGACATTGTAGATCGGATGCACCTCGGCCGGGGCGATCAGGGTGGTTGTGTCGGGGCTCAGGTCACTGGGCAGCAAGGTGGAAAACAACATGCCGGTCCTGTCGGCCACAGGCTGCACGCCGGGCCATGTATCGCCACCCAGCATCATGATGAAGCTGACGCCATCCTCGCGGATCAGCTTTGTGGCGCCGGTGCGGGCCTTGGCCGGATCATATTCGTTGTCATAGGCCACAAACTCCACCTGGTAGGCGCCGTCGGACAACTGGATGCCGCCCGCGGCGTTCACCCTTTCGGCCCAGATCTGGCACCCGTCCAGACCGGGCTTGCCCCAGGCCGCCACCGCCCCCGTCAAAGGCGCCAGAAAGCCGATCCTGATAACATTGTTCTGCGCGTGGGCCAGTCGCGGCAAGCTCGAAGCCGTGGCTGCCGCCGCCGTCGATTGCAGGAACGTCCGGCGCGTCAGCCCCGGTTTCACGATCTTGGAAAGCATTTTCGTTTTCTCCCATGTTGGCATGCCCGCTGGTTTCGGGCGATTTTCTTGGAGGCCAACGTCATGGAACGAGCGGGTGCGACAGCGGCAGGGCGACCGAGGCACAGCCATACCAATGCGCGCAGATTGCTTCGGCCTCGACTCCGAACGCTACCAGAGATGCCCGGACCTGCCAACAAAATTGGTTCAATTATTGGATCAATTGCGGACTTTTATTGCGCATTAATTCTGACCAAATTCGTATTAAATTCGTAATATATTGTTTTAATTATATATTTTATGAATTAAAAACGATCACTTTTACAACCACAAAGGTACCAATTTTGACAGAAGGGCCCAAATGTGGCCCCTTGGATGTCCGCATCATGCCAAAACAACCGGCCCGACACAGTGCGCCACAACTGGATCAGACCGCTTTCCCACCCACCCTTTGCGCGCTAGGTTGGACCCCATGCGCCGCCAGACACAGGCCAGACCCAGGCCAAACCCAGGACCGATAGATGACCCGACAGATCGACGACACCACAACCATCGTCACCAGCCAGCCCATCGGCGCCACGGTGCAAATCGTGGTCGATACCCTGTTCGCGCGCATCAAGTCCGAAGAATACCCGACCGACACGCGCCTGCCTTCGGAACGGACATTGGCCTCGGAACTGGGCGTGGCCCGAAACACCGTCCGCGAAGCGCTGGACGTGCTGGAAAACCAGAACGTGATCCGCCGCAGGCCCGGCTCGGGCAGCTTCGTGACCTACCGCTCCAAGACACCCACCCGGGCCTTTGGCGAGTCCGTCGCCGATGACACCAGCCCTCTGGATCATCTGGTGGTGCGCGGCATTCTCGAACCCGAAATGGTCCGGCTTGCGGTGGTCAACATGACCCCCCGTCAAATCACCGAATTGTCGGAAACCCTGTCGGCGCTCGAAGCCATCAACACCGACATGGACGCCTTCATCGAGCTTGAGGAAAAACTCTATACCCAGATCGCCGAAGGCACCGGCAACCCGCTTCTGGCGTCCTGCTACCGGCTGACCATCGAAACCTACCGCCAAAGCTTCCGCACCAAACTGCGCCGCCGCAACCTGACGCCGCGCCGCATTCAGGACTATCAGAAACGCTACAACACCCTGTTCAACGCCATCGCCTCGCGCGATGTCGCCTCGGCGGTGGAGTTCATCAAGCTGCATCTGGTCGAAGAACAGAAACTGCTCCTGCAGGAATTCTGATACCGCGTCACGCCTCGATGTTGCGGGCCTGCAATTCGGTGCCCTCGCCAGCGCCGCGTTCCAGCCGCTGATCCCACATCTGTCCCAGATCGACCATCTCGCGCTTCAGCAGATCGGCATTATCACGCAGCCAGCCCGGCACCGACCCAAAGCTGACAATGCGCGCCTTGCCCTCTTGCACCGTGACGACCGGCCAGTCGCCCACCAGCGCATTGTCCACGCCGAACACATCGCGCCCCCACCATTGCGCCGGGCCAAAGGCATGGGTGACATGGCCAAGCTGCTTCATCGCCGCCAGAACCGACAGCGGATTGACCGTGCCGGCCTTTTCCACCGCCGCGTGCCAGATATCCAGAATGGCTGCATATTCCCAGCTGACCGCGCTCCAGCTTCCGGGATAGCGGGCGTTGTATTCCTCGTAGAAGACATTCGGCTGATTGAAGAAAAACGCCTTCTCCCGCAGCGCCGGATCATCGAAATCCGGAAAATGAAAGACGGTGCCTTCCATGAAATCGCGCCCCGTGCGCGCCACCAGCCGATCGTAGTGATCCAGCGTACACGAGATGATCTGCCCCTCGAACCCCTGCGCATGGGCATATTCCGTCATCGCATGGACCATCGGCGTATAGCTGGTACACCAGCACAGGATATCGGGCTTTGCGTCCAGC
>JALQUE010000349.1 GCA_023260815.1 Roseovarius sp. | reverse complement strand
TTGATCTCGGCCTTGGTGCGGTTGGCGCCGGCCGTGCGCAGGATCACGCCCATGCCCTGCGGCACTTCCAGATCCTCGACCAGATCCTTGGGGCGCTTGCGGTCGACCGCGGAGGTGATCTTGCGCGAGATGCCGCCGCCGCGCGCGGTATTGGGCATCAGCACGCAATAACGGCCTGCCAGCGACAGGTAGGTGGTCAGCGCAGCGCCCTTGTTGCCGCGCTCTTCCTTGACGACCTGCACAAGCAGGATCTGGCGCACCTTGACGACTTCCTGGATCTTGTATTTCCGTGGGCGCGGCTTGTGCTGCGGGCGGATATCCTCGTGATCGTCATCATCAGCCACCGACTCGATCGAGTCGTCCTTCGATGACGCATCCGAGCGGCGGTCATCGGAATGATCGTCGTCGTCATGCTGATCGTGATCGTCAAAGCCATTGTCGTCCTCGCCATCATGATGATCGCGGGCCTCGTTGTTGTCCTCAGGCTCTTCGACGGGGGTTTCTCCGACGACCTCCATGGGCGATGTTCCCTCGGGCACATCGTCGTCCAGATCGATCGTCTCCATGCCAGCGACTTCACCGCGATTGTCAGAGACGTCTTCGCGGATCACGGCGTCCTTGTCATCAACCGCTTCGGCCTTCGACCGTGACCGGCTGCGCCGCCGCGATTTGGGCTTTTCGTCCTCGTCATCCTTGGCGCGCATCGCCTCGGCATAGGCGCGCTCTTCCTCCATCAGCTTTTCACGATCAGCCACCGGAATCTGATAGTAATCCGGGTGGATTTCTGAAAACGCCAGGAACCCGTGGCGGTTTCCGCCATAGTCGACAAAGGCCGCCTGAAGCGACGGTTCGACCCGTGTTACCTTTGCGAGGTAGATGTTTCCGGCGAGCTGCCGTTTGTTTTCGGACTCAAAATCGAATTCCTCAACCTTGTTTCCGTCCACCACCACGACGCGGGTTTCTTCCGCGTGGGTGGCATCGATAAGCATTTTCTTGGCCATGTTTTCCGTTTGCTCCGCGCATGACACCACGCCCCGGCGGGGCGGACATCTGCGGCGGGTATGTGTTGGGGGCGATACTGGTCACACGGACTGAGGCGCCACTTGCGGGGCCTGCTCTGTCGTATGTCCGTTGTGCGCGTTGCATCGCGGTTCTTGGTCTCCGGCCCGGAACGGGGCCAACTCTGCGCCTGTCGATCCGGCGGTTCGCCGGGCAGGCTTGTATGCGGCCCGACAATGCGGGGCCTGATCGGTCTGTCGGGAAGGCGGACGATAAACCGTACCGCGCAGCCCCAAACAGCGAAACTCTGTTGTGCGGACCCGCAATCGTCGGACTGCGGACATCCTCCCCCTAGATAGAGGTATTTACCCCCAAGTGACAATGGCTAATCGTTCCCGCGCCGCACAACCAATGGGGCAAACGGACGATAAAACCTTCATGAATGGTGTAATCGCCTTGCAAAACGCATCTGTCGAAATTTTGACAGACCAACATGCGTACCGCCCTTAATCCAGATAATCGGACCGCTGCAGGCCGTATTTGGCCATCTTTTCGTTCAGCGTCCTGCGCGGCAGGCACAGCTCGTCCATGACCGACGCGATCGAGCCCTTGTGACGGCGCATCGTGTTATCGATCAACATCCGCTCGAACGCTTCGACATATTCCTTCAGCGGCTTGCCTTCGGTGGTCATCACCGGCTGCATATCCTGATGATCCGACATCAACAGCGACGCGATGGTGCCACTGCCCCGACGCTCCTGCAGCACGGCGCGTTCCGCCACATTGAACAGCTGGCGCACATTGCCCGGCCACGGCGCCTGAAGAAGTTGCGCCGCCTCCTGCGCCGAGACCTGCGGCGCCTCGCAGCCGTAATCATCGGCAAACTGCTCGGAAAAGCGGGTGAACAGTGTCAGGATATCCTCGCCGCGCTGGCGCAGCGGCGGTACGGTGATCCGCAGGCTGGCCAGACGGTAGAACAGATCAGACCGCATCGCATCCTCGCAAGTACGATCCTGTTCCTGCATGTTCGAGATCGCGACGATACGTGTTTCCGGCGGCGAACCCTCATCATTGATGAAGGTCAGCAGCCGCGCTTGCGCCGCTTCGGTCAGCGCCTCGATATCTTCCAGAACCAGTGTGCCGCCCCGCGCCTCTTCCACCGCCGGCAATCGGCTGTCTTCGGGCTGCACCGGGCCGAACAGACGCTTCATCAGCGCCTCGTCCTCATAGGCCGAGCACGACACCAGCACGAATTTCTTGCCCGCCCGCGATCCGACCGCGTGCAGCGCATGGGCCACCAAGGTCTTGCCGGTGCCTGTCTCGCCCTCGATCAGAACATGGCCATCCGCCTGTCCCAGATCGAGGATGTCTTCCTTCAGCCGCTCCATGATGGGGCTGCCGCCAATCAGCTTTTTCATCAGCTGCCCGCCATCCGACAATTCACGCCGCAGAGCGCGCCCGTCCAATGTCATGCGACGCGCGGTCGTGGCCTTTTTGGCCAGTTCGCTCATTCTGTCAGGGTTGAATGGCTTTTCCAGGAAGTCATACGCACCCATCCGCATCGCCTCGACCGCCATAGGCACATCGCCGTGGCCGGTGATCATGATGACCGGCAGGCTTGAATCGCTCCCCATCAGCTTCTTGAGGAATTGCATCCCGTCCATGCCCGGCATCTTGATGTCGGTCACCACGATTCCCGGATAATCGGGGCCAAGAACCTTCAGCGCGTCTTCCGCACTGGGAAAGGCTTCGGTGTCGTATCCCGACAGCGCCAGCCATTGGCTGATGGACTGCCGCATATCCTTTTCGTCGTCAATGATCGCTATTTTCATGGCGCTTGGCATGGCACGTCACTCCGCTGCACGGGTCTCTTCAGTCAAGATAGGAAGCTGAACCTCGAATACAGCCCCCCCGCCCGATGCATTCCTCGCGGTCAGGCGGCCCCCAAGGTCGTTCACGATACCCGAAGAAATGGCAAGCCCCAAGCCAACCCCGTCACCGGGCTGCTTGGTGGTGTAGAACGGCTCGAACAGGTTGTCGAAATCCTCGATCCCGTGGCCATTGTCGCGCACCGTCAGAACGGCTGTTTCGCCGGCGGCCAGCAGGATGTCGATCGACGGATCATCCGTGCCTTCCGTTGCGTCCATCGCGTTGCGCAACAGGTTGATCATCACCTGCTCCACACGCACCCTGTCAGCCATCACCAGCACCGACTCTTCAGGGAGCGTCCGGGTGATGTTGACATGCCGCTGGCGCAGTTGCGGCTCCATCATCGATAGCGCCGAGGACAGCGCATCGCCAAGATTTACAGGCTCGAACGTGTCGCCGCTCTGGCGCGCATAGGATTTGAGCTGCCGTGTGATCGACCCCATCCTCTCGATCAGGTCATCGATCCTCTGAAACGAGGACAGCGCCTCGTCGGGCCGGTTCCGGTTAAGCAGCAGCCGCGCCCCGGCAAGGTAGGTCTTCATCGCTGCCAATGGCTGGTTCAACTCGTGGCTCACGGCGGCGGACATTTCACCCAACGCCGCCAGTTTCGAGCTTTGCGCAAGCGTCTGTTCCGCCACGGCAAGGTTCTCCTGCACACGTTCGCGTTCGGCGATTTCCCGCTGCAGGCGGACGTTCAATGCGCGAAGCTCTGCCGACTCCCGCTGGAACAGCGCCATCCTCAGCGCTGTCTTGCGGTTCAGGAACCAGAACGCGAGCGCCAACAGAATCGCGAATCCCATGATTTCCAGCGCAAGAAACCCGTTCACCTTCTCGCGCACACTGGCATAGGTGGTGAAGCTGGCGATCCGCCAGCCGCGGAAAGCCACTCTGCCCTCGACCCGCATGACCGCCTCGCCGCGCACATAGGCATCGGCCGGCAGCGCGGTCCACCCGGCGGTGGCCTGAATGGCCCGTTCAATCGCACTATCCACAGGCTCCCGACGAAGTGCCTCTTGCTCGCTCAACCCGCGCCACCGCGGCTCGGTGGCCAGGATGATGCGCCCCTCGCTGTCCGTCACCAGAACCGCGTCCGAAATCCCCGACCAGGCGCGTTCGTATTTGGCAAGATCCACCTCGACCACGATCACACCAACGACCTGGTTCTGGCTTTCCACACGCCTTGAATAGGTAAAGCGATACGCCCCGGTTTCCGCCTCAAGTACCTTGAAAACAGTATCTTTGGACCTCAGCGCATCGACATAATAGGGCGCCTGCCGATGGTTCTTGCCCAGCAGGTTACGGTCCGTCGCGGCCACCGACCTTCCGTCGCGGTCCAGCAGCGTCAGGGACGCGGCGCCGATCTCGTCCAGAAAGGAAATCAGCCGCTGTGTCGACTGACTGTAATCGCCTGAATCAAGCGCAAGGATCAGCGCCGGATCGCGTGCCAGCAACTGCGGCACGATCGCGTTCTGGCGCAGTTCGCTCAACAGGTTGCCGGAATAAAGCACCAGTCTCAGTTCGGCGCGGTTGCGGGTGGATTCGGTGAACCTGTCGGTCAGCAAGCGGTTGGTTATGAACACCACAGCCACGGCCAGCGCCACCAACACGACGAACACAAACCGCATACGCCAGGTTGTGGTGCGGTTGACCTTCAATCGGAGCGGCGATGTGGGTTTGCTCATGACGACAATCTACGCCGCCGCGCCGCGCCGCTCAAGCCATCACGCGTCGGCCAGCTGATCCACAAGCGTCGCAAACATCGCCGCGCCATCGGTGCCACCTTGCAAAGGCTCGGCCATGCGTTCGGGATGCGGCATCATGCCCAGAACCCGGCGGTTCTGTGACAGCACGCCCGCGATATCGTCTGCCGACCCGTTGGGATTGTCGCAATAGGTGAAGGCGATCCGCGACTCGTCGTGCAGACGTTTCAGCGTGTCCGCATCGGCAAAATAATTTCCGTCGTGATGCGCGATCGGCACGGTGATTTCCTGACCGGCGCTGTAGCCCGCTGTAAAGGCGCTGTCGGCGGTGTCCACCCGCAGGCGCACCGGCTTGCAGATATACTTGAGGTTCACGTTACGCAGCAGAACGCCCGGCAGCAGGCCGGTTTCCGTAAGCACCTGAAAGCCGTTGCAGATACCCAGAACGTAGCCGCCCTTTTCGGCATGCGCCACGACCGACCGGCAGATCGGAGAATTCGCCGCGATCGCCCCGCACCGCAGGTAATCGCCAAAGGAAAATCCGCCCGGCACCCCGATGATATCGACACCCTCGGGTAGCGCCG
>JALQUE010000345.1 GCA_023260815.1 Roseovarius sp. | reverse complement strand
CTCCGGTCGCTCCATCTCGCGATGACGCTGACGCCGATCAATGGCTTGACGAAGAAAGTGGTGCCGCTGAAGGGACTCGAACCCCCGACCCCATCATTACGAATGACGTGCTCTACCAGCTGAGCTACAGCGGCCCCGTGCCGCGGGCCTATAGCACCGGCGGAAGTGCGTGGGAAGTCCTATTTTCGGGCGGTATCCTCTTCGGTCGTCGCTGCATTTTCATCGATCACTTCCGCATCAACCACGCTATCGTCCTCGGCATCGGGGGGCGTTTCATCAGTACGCTTTTCCTCGATCGCGCCAACGATCAGGGGCAGCATCTCGATGCCGGTGGATGTGGTCATGGTCGCACTTGGAGGGGTCTTCCATGTCAGCGTGTCGAAGGCATGGCAATTGTCGCAGGCAGGGGCCCATTCGGTATGGATATGCTGGCAGTTATCGCAGACCCATTGTGGGCCACGCGGCGCCGACAGCGCCCGCGCCAGCCACCCCTTGACCACCGCATCGGACGATCCCTCGCCGCGTTCGACGGCAGCCATGATCGTCAGCACACGCGCATCGGGATCCATTTCGACAAGATCGCCAAGTGCGCGCCGCGCGGCGGGAAAATCTTCGGCAGCCAGGTGCAGTTCGGCCTCGAGCAACTTGCTTTCGCGGTTGTCGGGATGCATCGCGATCAGCTTGGAGAAGCGTTTGAGGCGCTGCGCCGGTGTCTCATCGGGTTCGATCTCGGCAAAGGCGGCGGCAAGATCGGGGTGCGGGTGCACATTCCACGCCTTCTTGATCACCCGTGTCGCATACCGCTTGGACCCCTGAGCGATATAGCTGCGGGCGGCCAGCACAGCGGCAGGGATCAGATCAGGTGACAGCCGGTTGGCCTCGATCGCGGCCTCGCGGGCTTCGATGTCCTTGCCTTCGTCCATCACATCGCGGGCCTCGGACAGGGCCAGAACCGCATCGCGGCGCTTGTGCAGATCGCGCGGGAGGCTGCCGTATTTCAGCTTGGCGTTCAGGGTTTCGCGCGCCCCTTTCCAATCTTCGGTCTGGGCCTGCAGACGCAGCAAGGCATCCTGCACCTCGCCGTGGCGCGGCTTGAGGGCAAAGGCCGTCTTGGCCAGCTTCAGAGCCGTTTCCGTTTCTCCAGCCGCCAGTTTCTGCTTCATCAGGCCACGGACCCCGACAAAACGGGTCCGATCATCCTTGAGCAGCTTCTTGTAGACAGCCTCGGCCTTGCGGGTGTCGCCGGACAGTTCGGCGGCCTGTGCGGTAATCAAATTAGTCAGGTCGGGTTTGCGCAGGTATTTTTCGGCCTTGTTGGCCTTGGACATGGCCAGATCACCCTCGCCCGAGGCCAGCGCCATCATCCCTTCGGACAAGGCGCGGTATCCCTTTTCCTGCCGGTTCTTGTCGAAATATCGCGAAATCGCCGTTTCATCACCGTTGATGAACTTGAGCGTTGCAACCAGAAGCGACACCAGCTTGAGCAGAAGCCAGAGCGCCACCAGCAAAACGATCAGCGCGATCACTCCCTTGATCGGGGTCAGGTTGAACTCCTGTCCACCGAACACGATCCTGACACCGCCTTCCATCTCGATCAGATGCGCCGCGCCAAGTGTCGCCGCCGAAACAAGGGCGATGAAACCGACAATCTTTAAAATCGACCACAACATCTTTTTTGCCCTTTCGGTGTCAGTTTATGTCCTGCGTCAGCGCTTCGGTCGCAGCCAGAGCATCCAGACGCCCCGCGGCCTTGGCCGACCAGTCGGACAATTCAGCACGGCCCACTTCGGGCAATGTTTCGATTTCCGCCAGCGCATCGTTCAGACGCCCCTCGCGGACAGCGGCCTCGGCGCGTGACAGAACGGCGTCCGGATCATCCCCTTCGCGCGGTTCAAGCGATCTGGCGCCAAGCTGCGATCGCAGGAAGCCACCCAGACCACCGGCACCAGCGTCATCGACCGCAGCGCGCGAAACGGCCAGCGCCCGGCGGGCGGCATCGGGGAAACTTTCGGACAGTTCGGCCTGTGTCGCGACGCCTTCGGCGGCGGCACTGGCCAGCGCCTCGGGCACCGAGACGCCCGCAGCTTCGAGATCGGCCAGCGCGGCATCAAACGAAGTTCCGGCATCCAATGCTGTCTGAATGCGCGTCAGAGCAGCCCGGCGCATGGTGGCCTGCGCCGTTTCCACCGCGCTTTGTTCCTTGGCGCGGGCGGCGTCGGCGATCGCCTCGATTTCCGATTTTTGTTGCGCGATGGAGGCCTGCAATGCCTGCAACTCCTGCTCGTAGGCGGACAATGCGGCCTGAGAGCCGCCATCCCCCGGGGTGCCGGTTTCAACCCCGGACAGGCGGGCCTCGAACGCGTCAAGCCGGGTGGCGATGTCGTCCACGCGGCCCGATACAGTGTCGATGGCGGCGGACAGGCTGTCCATCTCGGCGGCCAGTCCCCCAGAGTCAGAGCCGTCTTCCAGCACATCCATCCTGCTGGACAGCCGAGACATGTCCTGCGTTTGCGAGTCGATCTTCTGTGTCAGGTCGTCGATTGCGACGCTGTCAGAACCGCTTGCGGGAAACGGGAAATCCTGCGGCAGAACATAGCGCGCCATGCCGAACCCGATAGCCGCCGCCGCGACACCCCCCAGCAACATCGCGAAAAAGCCGCCCTTGCGGACGATGACTTGCTCGGGCCGGGAGTTGGCTGGAATATGCTCGTTCGATGTCTCGGACGGTTCACGGTGATCTTCGGCGTCCTCCGGGATTTCCGCTGGCGGTTGGTCCGTGGTGTCTGTGGTGTCTGTGGTCTCGGACTCGGCTGTTTCGGGGTCGGGCTGCGTGTCTGGGTCCTGGCCGGGTTGCGCCGTGTCGGGATCACCCTCAGGTTCGGCGGCTGGACTGGCGGCATCTGCTTTTGGCTCGTCAGGGCCTTTGGGCGCATCGGCTTCAGATGCCATGTCTGGGGTATCCGGCGTGACCGCCTGTTGCTCTGGCTCAGGCGCCGACTCGGGATTGGTCGTTTCTGTGGCATCGGTCGCGGCGAGATCGGCCGATGGTTCAATCGCCTTATCTGCCTTGCTTCTTGAGCGTTTCTTGTCAGCCACGTTCCACCACCCTCATTGACCGTTTCGAATCTTGCCACCTGCACACACTCAATGACCTTACTTTGCCGGGTTTCCGCCCTCAAGCCGCTTGGCGTCGTTCAATAGCGTCACAATGACCTCAAGCATCGCATCCGCCGTCGGTTTTTCGGTTGTTTCAATCATGGCCGCACGTCCATCGGGCACGGCCTGCTTGACGTTGTCGCTGATCGCCGCGACCAGAATTGGCCCTTTGGATGTGGCCTGCTGGAAAAACAACCCCGCGCTTCTTGGCGAAAACAGGGGAACAATGACCGGCTGCCCACTTTGCAAAAGGGACAAGGCGCGATCCGTCATCTGTCCATCCGTCTGAGTATAGATCACCGTTTCATGTGTCTCTGTTCCAGCCAAAGTCAAAGCTTCTGCAATGTTTGACGCCACATGCGCGCCGCGCAGATGCAGGCAGGGCACTGGGGGGTTGTCGGCCCGGAGCCGCGCAAGCAGATCCGTTGCATCGCCATCGCAGGAGGTGACAGATATCCCCGCCTGCCGCGCGGCAGCGGCGGTGGCATCGCCCACGGCATAGGCCGGGATGGTGCATGGGCCACCTTGGGCCAGATACGCCTCAACCCCGTTGCGGGAGGTGAAGATCAGCGTTTTGTAAGCGGTCATGTCAGGCAGGCTGCCGCAATGGTCGATCCGCATGATCGGAGAGACGACAATCTCGACCCCGCAACCGATCCGCGCCCGCACCTGATCGGCGAAGGTGGCGCCCGAAGGGTCGGGCCGCGTGATCAGGATCGCTGGGGCCATCTGCTGTCCGGAGTTGTTTGCTCTTACGGCAGGTGTTACCTGCCTGTGGACCAACACGCAACGGGCGGCTCATGGGCACCAGCCTTACCATTCTCGGGATCGAAAGCAGCTGTGACGACACGGCTGCTGCCGTTGTGCGCCTTGAGGATGGGGCGTCAAGCATCCTTTCGTCCGTGGTTCACGGTCAGGGCGACCTGCATGAAGCCTATGGCGGTGTGGTGCCCGAGATCGCCGCGCGCGCGCATGCGGAAAAGCTGGACACATGCGTCAAACAGGCTCTAACCAAGGCAAATGTGACGCTTTCCGGGATAGACGCCGTGGCCGTCACCGCAGGGCCGGGCCTTATCGGTGGGGTTTTGTCGGGCGTGATGTGCGCCAAGGGAATTGCCGCGGCGACAGGTCTGCCACTGATTGGTGTGAACCATCTTGCCGGTCATGCGCTGACCCCAAGGCTGACCGATGGCATCGCCTATCCGTATCTGATGCTTCTTGTGTCAGGCGGGCACTGTCAGGTCCTGATCGTGCGCAGCTGCGATGACTTCACCCGGCTTGGCGGCACGATCGATGACGCCCCCGGCGAGGCGTTCGACAAGACGGCGCGGCTTCTGGGCTTGCCGCAGCCGGGAGGCCCCAACGTGGAACAGGAGGCCCGCCGCGGCGACCCGAAACGGTTCCGGTTCCCACGTCCGCTTCTGGACAGGCCGGGGTGC
>JALQUE010000320.1 GCA_023260815.1 Roseovarius sp. | reverse complement strand
AGACCTATGCCATCGATCCCGGACTGACCCGGGAGCGGGCCCTCGATCTGTGGATCCGCCAGCCGCGCGGCTGCTATGTGGCCGAACGCGACGGCGAGATCGTCGGAACCTACTATATCAAATCGAACCAGGCCGGCGGTGGCGCGCATGTGTGTAATTGCGGCTATATGACCGCGCAGGCGGCGCGTGGGCGCGGCGTCGCGCGGGCGATGTGCCTGCATTCGCAATCCGAGGCCCGCAAACTGGGCTATAGCGCCATGCAGTTCAATCTGGTCGTGGCCACCAATACCACGGCGATCGGTTTGTGGGACAGCCTTGGCTTTCGGACGGTGGGCCGCTTGCCGGGGGCTTTTGAGCATCCCAAGGCCGGGCGTGTGGACGCGTTGGTGATGTACAAGACGCTGGAACCTGACGCTGCGGCGTGACCGAAGCGTGACCTGAGCGGGCCCATAGCGGGCCGGGCCAAGCCGCCTGCGGCGATTTTCACGACATCGATGGGAAATCATGGGCCATGGCGCAGCATGGGCATGGTCCACGGGAAATCATGGGAGATGGCAGGAAAAGCGGCGAATCACGCGCGTGTGATGGGGGTAAAAGCCATATATGCGGGGGGTGCGCAGGGGAATTCCTGCTGATTTGTGGTAAGATTTTAAAAATCTCGGGAATTCGTGGGAATTTTAAGGCGCAGGGCGATCCTACCATATTTAGTCATAAATTCGGAGTTCATAGCTAAGTGGTGTGTCATATGCCCCAAAATCAACACATGATGTTGAGTCTGCCAGGGTGCAAACTCAACATCATGTGCCTTTGACCCGCAAAAAGGTATTGATTTCCATGAATTCCCATGGCATCCCTTTTAACACGATGAGGACGGGAAAACAGGGGCGCACAAAAGACCCCGAACAAAAAACTCCCAAGTCAGGTTTCATACAGGCACCCGCTTTCATCGAAAAAGAGATCCGGCGCGCGGGCGAGCAGACATCCCCCCAGGTGGCGCGCGCAGTCGGACACCCCGCATAGCGGGACGAGGGCGGCGGATTGGGCAGTGGCAGCAGCTCAATCCGTCGTTTCGTTTCAGGGGCTTGAATACCCGGGCAAGACATTTCGGGGGGCATCAGAGAGGCGGACGGGACAGTGGTTCGCAGGTTCAGAGGCGAAAGCCAGCACAAGGTGGACAGCAAGGGCAGGGTGTCGATCCCGGCCTCGTTTCGTCGTGTGCTTGAAGCTTCGGACCCCAACTGGACCGACGGGCTGAGCCCCGAGCTGGTCATCGTCTATGGCGATCACCGCCGCAATTACCTTGAATGTTACACGATGGAGGCGATCGCCGAGGTGGACGCCAAGATCGATGCTCTGCCGCGTGGCTCGATGGAGCGCAGGATGCTCCAGCGTCTGTTCCACGGTCAGTCCTATCCAACCAATGTCGATGAAACGGGTCGCCTCGTGCTGCCCGCCAAATTGCGCCAGAAGATCGAGCTTGAGGCCGAGGCGTTCTTCATCGCCGCCGGCGACACGTTCCAGATCTGGAAACCCGAAACCTACGAGTCCGAAGAGCTGGCCCGCACCGAGCAATGGCTCGAGGATCTGCCCGAGGATGTCGATCCGCTGTCCTTCCTGGACGGGCCGAAAGGGGCGTGACGGATGGCTGCTGCTGCCCGGGCCTCTGATCCTTCCAACCCGCATATCCCCGTCTTGCTGCGTCCGCTCCTTGAGGCGGTGGCCCCGGTCGAAGGGGTCTGGATCGATGGCACGCTTGGGGCGGGCGGGTATGCGCGCGGTCTGCTTCAGGCCGGTGCGGCAACCGTTATCGGCGTGGATCGCGACCCCCTCGCGCTTGAGATGGCGCAGGTCTGGGGGGCGGACTTTGGCGACCGGCTGACGCTGGTGCAGGACACGTTTTCCAACATGGATGCCCATGCCGCAGACGTCGATGGCGTGGTGCTGGATCTGGGGGTGTCGTCGATGCAACTGGACCGCGCCGAGCGGGGGTTTTCCTTCATGAAGGACGGCCCCCTTGATATGCGCATGAGCCAGGACGGCCCGACCGCCGCCGATCTGGTCAACACCGCCGAAGAAGGCGAATTGGCTGATATCCTTTATCTTTATGGCGAAGAACGCGCCAGCCGCCGCATTGCGCGGGCGATTGTGCGTGCGCGCGCCTCGGGCGATATCGACACGACGCTGCACTTGGCCCGGATCGTCGAATCCTGCCTGCCGCGCCCCAAACCCGGTCAGGTTCATCCCGCCACCCGCAGCTTTCAGGCGCTGCGCATCGCGGTGAATGATGAGTTCGGTGAGTTGGTCGCCGGGCTGGAAGCGGCCGAACGCGCGCTGAAACCCGGTGGCACGCTGGCCGTGGTCACCTTTCATTCGATCGAAGACCGCATGGTCAAACGCTTTTTGCAGGCCAAATCGGCAGGCGGCGGGGGCGGCAGCCGCCACGCGCCCGCGATGCGCCCCGAGCCGCCCGAATTCGAGGTCACGCAGCGCAAGGCGATTGGCCCGGACAAGACGGAACTGGCCGAAAATCCGCGTTCGCGCAGCGCCAAGCTTCGGGTCGCCATTCGGACTGACGCCGCCGCCACACCCGCCGACCGCAAAGCCATCGGGATGCCATTGCTCAAGGGGAAACGTTGATGCGCAGCCTGTATTTCGTTCTGACCGCCCTTGCCGTGATCTGCCTTGCCTTCTGGGCCTACCGCGAGAATTACGAAACCCAGGAGTCGCTGGCCGAGGCCGAGGATCTGCAAACCCAGATCAGCAATGCCCGCCAGCGCCTGCGCGTGTTGAACGCCGAATGGGCCTATCTCAATCGGCCCGACAGGCTGCGTGAACTGGCCGACATCAATTTCGACCGGTTGGGCCTTCTGCCGCTGCAGCCCAATCAATTCGGCAGGATCGATCAGGTGGCCTATCCGCCCGACGACACCCTGTTGCCGATCCTTGATCCGATCGATGTCTCCGAAACCGAGGCCCGGCCATGATCCGCACACCGCTTCGCCCTCTGGCCCGCATTCTCGAGGCCCGCTCCAAGGGGGAAAACCCCGACGCCATCGAACGCGAGAATATCCGCATCCGCCATGAACAGATGCGCGACCGCGCGCGCAAGCGCGCCGAAGGTCGCCTGCTGGTGCTGGGCGTGATGTTCACCTGCGCCTTTGTCTTGATCGGTGGCCGGATGGGGGTTCTGGCCAATACCGAACCGACCGAGCCGCGCAGTTCGGTTGCGGGCGCGCAGATCGTTGCGCAGCGGGCCGATATCGTCGACCGCGAAGGGCGCATTCTGGCCACCAATTTCGAAACCCACAGCCTCTATGCGCAGCCCGAGCACCTGATCGATCCTAAGCGCGCCGCCGATGAACTGGTCCGCATTTTCCCCGATCTTGATCGCGACCGGCTGGTCAAGGATTTCACCGGCAAGCGCAAGTTCTTGTGGATCAAACGAAAAATCAGCCCCGAGCAGAAACAGGCCGTGCATGATATCGGCGAGCCGGGTCTGTTGTTCGGCCCGCGCGAGATGCGGCTTTATCCCAATGGGCGGCTGGCGTCGCATGTCTTGGGCGGCGCCAGTTTTGGCCGCGAAGGGGTCCATGCCGCCGAGGTGATCGGCGTGGCCGGCATCGAAAAGGAATTCGATACCCGTCTGCGTGACCCGGCCCAAAGCCATGAACCGCTGCGCCTGTCGCTCGATCTGTCGGTGCAGGCCGCCACCGAACGCGTGCTCTATGGCGGCATGAAGCTGATGAACGCCAAGGGCGCCACGGCGATCCTGATGGAGGTCAAGACCGGCGAGATCGTCGCCGTCGCCTCGTTGCCCGATTTCGACCCCAACGACCGGCCCCGCCCCCCGACCGAAGGCGAGCCAAGCGACAGCCCGCTTTTCAACCGCGCGGTACAGGGCGTTTACGAACTTGGGTCGACCTTCAAGATATTCACCGTGGCGCAGGCGCTGGATCTTGGCCTTCTCAACGCCGAGACCATCATCGACACCAAGGGTCCGCTTCGCTGGGGCAAGCATCGGATCAACGATTTCCGGAATTACGGGAACGAGATGAGCGTGACAAAGGTCATCGTCAAATCGTCCAATATCGGCACCGCCCGGATCGCCCAGATGATCGGCGCCGAACGTCAACAAGCCTTCCTGAAAGAGCTGGGGTTTTTCGATCCGCCCCCGGTCGAGATGGTCGAGGCCGATGGCGCGCAACCGCTTTTGCCGCGCAACTGGTCCGAATTGTCGACCATGACGATCTCTTACGGGCACGGCATCTCGACCAGCCCGATGCATCTGGCGGCGGGCTATGCCACGCTGGCCAATGGCGGGCGCAAGGTCACGCCGACATTGCTGCACCGCGCCCAGACCGAACCCGGACCGCAGGTGATCTCGGAACAGACGGCCCGCGTCTCGCTGGACATGCTGCGCAAGGTCGTCACCGAAGGCACCGCCAGTTTCGGCGAAGTTCCCGGTTACGCGGTGGGCGGAAAGACCGGCACCGCCGACAAGCCCAAGGCGCGCGGTGGCGGCTATTACGAAGACAAGGTGATCGCCACCTTCGCAAGCGTCTTTCCGGCACATGATCCGCACTATGTCCTGGTGGTCACGTTGGATGAACCGGTTGAAACCTCGGGCGACGAGCCGCGCCGCACAGCCGGATGGACAGCCGTGCCGGTCGCGGCCGAAATCATCCGCCGCGTCGCACCTCTGCTTGGGCTGCGACCGCAGATTGAACCCGGCGAACTGGCTGGTATAACGCTCACATCGAACTAGGCCGTAACGCGGGGCGACATGGTGGCGGGGCAAAGCAAATCACTGACGGATCTCGGCCTGACCGCTCAGGGCGGACGGCGCCCCGACATCACCGGGCTGGCCGTGGACAGCCGCCAGGTGCGCGACGGGTATCTCTTTGCGGCCCTTCCCGGCACCCGTGTGCATGGCGGGGAGTTCATCCAATACGCCCTGCGCATGGGGGCGGCGGCGATCCTGACCGATGCCCGTGGCGCGCGTATCGCCGCCGATGTGCTGGCCGGCAGCGATGCCGCCCTGATCGTTGCCGAAGATCCCCGCCAGACCCTTGCCTTTACCGCAGCACTCTGGTTCGGCGCGCAACCCGAGGTGATGATCGGCGTCACCGGCACCAACGGCAAGACCTCGGTCGCCAGCTTCTGCCGGCAGATCTGGTGTGATCTGGGCTATGAGGCGGTGAATATCGGCACCACCGGTGTCGAAGGCGCGTATGAGGCGCCCTTGGCCCATACCACACCCGAGCCGATCACCCTGCACCGCGTTCTGGCCGAATGCGAGGCCGCAGGCATCACCCATGCCGCGATGGAGGCGTCGTCGCACGGGCTGGAACAGCGCCGGCTTGACGGGGTGCGTCTGGTGGCGGCGGGGTTCAGCAACTTCAGTCAGGATCACCTCGACTACCACGCCACGTTTGACGAATATTTCGCCGCCAAGGCCGGGCTTTTTGCCCGCGTGTTGCCCGAGGACGGCGTTGCCGTCATCAATATCGACGACCCCAAAGGCCCAGCCGTTGCGGAAATCGCCCGTGCGCGCGGACAGGATCTGATCACCGTGGGGCGCAAACCCGGCAGCGATCTGCACATTCAGGCACAGCGTTTCGCCCCCACCGGGCAGGATCTGCGCTTTGAATGGAAGGGCAGGGCGCATCAGGTCAGGCTCAACCTGATGGGCGGATTTCAGGGGGAAAACGTGGCCCTTGCCGCCGGTCTGGTGATCGCGGCAGGCGCGGACCCCGACAGGGTGTTCGACACGCTGCGTCACATGAAAACGGTGCGGGGCCGGATGCAACTGGCCGCCACCCGCCGCAATGGCGCTGCGGTCTTTGTCGATTACGCCCATACCCCCGATGCGGTCTCGACCGCGCTTTCCGCCCTGCGCCCGCATGTGATGGGCCGGCTGGTAGCGATCATCGGCGCGGGCGGCGACCGCGACACCGCCAAGCGCCCGCTGATGGGGGCGGCTGCCGCGCAAAACGCCGATCTGGTCCTCGTGACCGACGACAACCCGCGCAGCGAAGACCCCGCCGCGATCCGCGCCGCCGTGATGGCCGGTGTGCGGGATGCCGGCGGCGCCGATTGGGCGACCGACGTGGGCGACCGCGCCGAAGCGATCCTGCGCGGCGTCGACATGCTGGGGCCGGGGGACGCGCTGCTGATCTGTGGCAAGGGCCATGAGACCGGGCAGATCGTGGGCGACGATGTCTTTCCCTTCGATGACAGTGAACAGGCCAGCGTTGCGGTTTCGGCTCTCGATGGGGGTCTGGCATGACGCTCTGGACGTCCGCCGAGGCCGCGCGCGCAACAGGCGGGCGCAGCGCGGTCGACTGGCAGGCAACCGGCGTCTCCATCGACACCCGCACGCTGCGGCCCGGTGATCTGTTTGTCGCCCTCAGCGCCGCGCGCGACGGGCATGACTTCGTGGCGCAGGCGCTCGACAAGGGGGCCGCCGCCGCGCTTGTCAGCCATGTGCCGCCCGGCGTGGACGCAGCCGCCGCTCCGCTGCTGATCGTCGATGATGTTCTGACCGCGCTCGAGGCATTGGGCCGCGCCGCGCGGGCGCGCACTGAGGCGCGCATCGTGGCGATCACCGGGTCGGTCGGCAAGACATCGACCAAGGAAATGCTGCGCGACGTGCTGTCGGCGCATGGCCGAACCCATGCCGCCGAAGCCAGCTACAACAACCACTGGGGCGTGCCCCTTACCTTGGCGCGGATGCCCGCCGACACCCAATTCGCGGTGATCGAGATCGGCATGAACCACCCCGGCGAGATCGCTCCGCTGTCGCGCATGGCCCGCCCGCATGTGGCGATGGTCACCACCGTGGCACCGGCGCATCTGGCCGCCTTCGAAAGCCTCGAGGGGATCGCGCATGAAAAAGCTTCGATCTTTCAAGGGCTGGAGAAGGGGGGGACCGCCGTTTACAA
>JALQUE010000300.1 GCA_023260815.1 Roseovarius sp. | reverse complement strand
CCGCTTTCGCCGACGACGCCCAGCGTCTCGCCGGGGGCCAGTTCGAAACTGACGTCATCGACGGCGCGGACCACTTTGCGTGCGGCACCGAACCCTCCGGCGTTGAAGTGTTTGACAAGGTTGTGGGCGGACAGGATTGGCGTGCTCATTGCTTTACATCCATGGCGGATCTCAACCCATCGCTGAGCATGTTGAACGAAATCGAGGTCAGAAAGATCATCACCCCCGGCAGCGCGGCCAGCCACGGCTGAACATAGATCGCGTTGCGCAACGTGTTCAGCATCAACCCCCATTCCGCATTGGGCGGGCTGACGCCCAGACCAAGGAAGGACAGGCCCGCGGCAAGGATCATCGACACCGAGATGAGGCTGGTGGCATAGACGAAGATCGGGCCAAGCACATTGCCCAGCACATGATCGCGCACGATCCTCAGGCTCGACGCGCCGCTGGCCTGCGCCGCTTCGATATATTCCAGCTTGCGCACCGACGTCGTCACACTTTCGGCCACCCGCGCAATCGGCGGAATGAACACCACCGTCAGCGATAAAAGCCCGTTGAGGATACCCGCGCCCAGCGCCCCCGAAATCGCAATCGCCAGCAAAACCGACGGAAACGCGTAAAGCACGTCCAGCACGCGCATCGTGATGGTGTTGACCCAACCGCCCAGATACCCGGCGGCTACACCGATGGCGCCGCCGATGGCAAAGGCGATCAGCACAGGCACCACACCCATGAACAGCGACAGGCGCGCGCCATAGATCAGCCGGCTCAGCATGTCGCGTCCCAACTCATCGGCACCCAGAGGATAGCCCTCGGTGCCGATCGGCGACAGCCGTTTGATCATGCTGCCATCCAGCGGATCGGCCGGCGCGATCCACGGCGCGAAGATCGCCATCAGGATCAACCCCGCCGCGACAAGCCCCGCACAGACCGCGACCTTGTCGCGCAGGAACCGGGCACCGACCGAACGCCAGTAGCCACGGGATTTCTCGACTGTGGCAAGCTGCGCAATGCTGTCTGCGGTCACGGCCATGGGTCAGCCCCTTTGCAAGCGCGGATCGAGCGCGGTCTGCGCCACGTCCACCAACAGGTTGAGGATCACGAAAAACATCGCCAGCACCAGGATCGTGCCCTGAAGCAGCGGCAGATCACGCTGAAAAATGGCCTGCCCCAACAAAAACCCGGTGCCCGGCCACGAAAATACCGTCTCGATCAGGATCGACCCACCCAGCAGGTATCCCAATTGCAACCCCATCACCGCCAGCGCCGTGGGGGCCGCGTTCTTGATGACATGCGCCAGCACCCCGCGATCCAGCAAACCCTTGGCGCGCAGCCCCGACACGAACTCTTGTTGCAGGATATCCGCCACCAGCGCGCGCACCGTGCGCGCAACGATACCCATCGGGATCACCGACATGGTGATCGCGGGAAGGATCAAATACTGCATGTGCTCCCAGTCCCAGACCCATTGGCTCGACCCACCCGGCCCGGCGCCTGTTGCCGGCAACCAGCGCAGTTCGACCGAAAAGATGATGACCATCACCATGCCCAGCCAGTAATGCGGCACCGACACGCCGATCACCGAAATCGCGGTGGCCAGCTTGTCGATCCAGCTGTCGCGGAAATATCCCGCCACGAACCCGAAAAGCCCCCCCAGCGTGAACCCGATGATCGTCGCCGTCACCGCAAGGATCAGCGTGTTGCCGACCGCGTTGAAAACTTCCGTCGCCACAGGCCGCCCGGTGGCGATCGAATTGCCCAGATCGCCCTGAACCGCCCGCCCCAGCCACCGCAGGAACTGTTCGGGATAGGATCGGTCAAACCCGTAGATCGCCATCATCTGTTCCTGCAACTCCACCGACGCATCCGGCGGCAGGATCGACACCAGCGGATCACCGGGCGAGATATGGACCAGCGCGAAACACACCAGCGACACGCCAAGCATGATCGGCACGGTGTAAACGACGCGGCGCAGGATGAACGAAATCATGGGCAAGTCAGCCTGTCAAAAAGGGGGCCGTCCCGATCACAGGGACGACCCCGATGGGTGCTTGGGATCACTCTTCGATGGTCATCGGCGCGATATCGATGAACCAGTTCTTCGGCTGGGTCACATTGCCGACCTTGGGCGACATCGCGCGCGGGCCGACATCATGGGCGATCCAGACGAACGGCGCCTCTTCGACGATCCGCGTGTGCAGACGGGCCAGCGCCGCATCCCGGTCCGCATCCGCAAACGATGTCCGTGCATCCGCGATCAGGGCGTCGAATTCGTCATTGCCGAACAGACCCCAGTTGTTGGACACCGGCGGGAACGTCTCGGTCGACACGAACCGCACCATCGCAAAGAACGGGTCCATCGTCGCGAACGACACGTTGATCGCATGCGCGCCGCGCGCGCTTTCATCCGCCGCCCCCTTGCGCCAGTTGGTGAAGACGGTGTTCCACTCCAGAACGTCCAGCTCGACATCGAAGAAGCAATCGGCCAGCGACTGCTGCACATATTCGTTCATCGTGACCGGCTGCATCTGCCCCGACCCCGACGCCGATGTCTGCACCTTCACCTGAACCGGATTATCCGCCGAGAACCCGGCCTCGCTCATCAGGGCACGCGCCGTATCGGGATCGTAACGGATGTCGAACGACGGGTTGCCCCACCACGGATGCCCCGGCTCGACCGAGCCTTTGGGTATCCCCATGTAACCGCCCAGAAGCACCTGCAGCTCCTCGCGGTTGACACACAGGTTGGCCGCGTGACGCACCCGCTTGTCCAACCAGGGCGAGCCTTCGTGGAACGACAATTGCCACGGCCAGACATGCGGCTGCGGGTTGGAATAGATCACGTTGCCTTCACTCTGGATACGCGGGATCGCGTCCGGGGCGGGGGCTTCGATCCAGTCGACCTGCCCCGACAACAGCGCCGCCGTGCGGGCATTGGAATCAGGCAACGGCACCAGAACCACACGGTCGATGGTCGGCGTGCGCGCCGGATCCCAGTACGCCTCGTTCTTCACCATTTCGAACCGTTCGCGCGGCACGAACAGATCGCCCTCGAACGGGCCGGTGCCCGACGGATCGAAGGTAAACGCCGTCCACGCCGCCGCCGCGCGCTCCTTGGGATCGGTGATCGCCGCATCCACCGCATCATACAGCGCCTGCCAATGCGTCGGAGACGCCATGAACAGCATCGTCATGTTCAGCGGCAAGAAACTGTCGGGCTGCGTCGTGGTCAACTCGACCGTCAGATCGTCGATCGCGCGGGCCGAGGCCAGCGTCGGCATCCGCGATTTCGTGGCGCCCACCTGATCGGGGGCGAAATGCAGCGCCGTTTCATCAAGCACCTTCTGCACGTTCCACACCACCGCCTCTGCATTGAACGGCGATCCGTCATGGAACGTCACGCCCTCACGCAGGGTGAAAGTCCATTTCGTCGTGTCATCGGGGTTCACCTCCCACGCGGTCGCAAGGCCCGGCACGATGCCACTCGCCTCGGTTTCCGACGACAAGTCCCAATGCGTCAGCGCGTCATACATCGGAATGCCGGTAAAGCGGTTGCCCTCGAAGCCCTGATCGGGCTGGCCCGATGTGCGCGGGATATCCGCCGCCGTCATG
>JALQUE010000295.1 GCA_023260815.1 Roseovarius sp. | reverse complement strand
AGTCGGCCGTCGGCGTCAGTGGTGCCGTGTCGTCCGCCGATGGCGGCAGCAAATCGCCCCCCGCGCCGGGCAGCACCGGATCGACAGGTTCATCGCGCGCGGGTGCGTCGGTGATCCGGTCGAGCACCGAGGCGCCACCGGCCTTTTGCGCGGCCAGCACCGTCAGCGTCAGCGACGTGATGATGAAGGCAATCGCCAGTATCCACGTCACCTTGCCCAGTGCCGTGGCAGCAGCACGGCCCGTCATGGCGCCGCCTCCGCCCCCGCCCATGCCAAGCCCACCGCCTTCGGAGCGCTGCAGCAACACAACGCCGATCAGGGCGAGCGCCAGAAGGAGATGGATAATCAGAACGACGTTTTCCATTGAGGGCGGCCTTTGTCGGATAGGGGTGGCGTCTGGCGCGGTATCTATGCAATTCGCGCGCGCGCCGCAACCCGCAACCCGACAATCGGCGCCTCTCGGGCCAAGCGCGGCGAATTTGCTGTTTCGCGTCGGCGCGCGCGGCGGTATACGGGCGCGGGTTTCATCTGCAGACCATCACCAAGAGGATCATCATGGCAAATGTCGTCGTCGTGGGCGCCCAATGGGGCGACGAGGGAAAAGGCAAGATCGTCGACTGGCTCAGCCAGCGCGCCGATGTGATCGCCCGCTTTCAAGGGGGCCACAACGCCGGGCATACCCTGGTGATCGACGGCAAGGTCTACAAGCTCAATGCGCTGCCGTCGGGCGTGGTACGGGGCGGCAAATTGAGCGTGATCGGCAATGGCGTGGTTCTGGACCCGTGGCACCTGATGACCGAGATCGCCGCGATCCGCGACCAGGGCGTCGATATCTCGCCCGAAACGCTGATGATCGCCGAGAACACGCCGCTTATCCTGCCGATCCATGGCGAATTGGACAGGGCCCGCGAAGAAGCGGCCTCCAAGGGCACCAAGATCGGCACGACCGGGCGCGGCATCGGGCCGGCCTATGAGGACAAGGTGGGCCGGCGCTCGGTGCGGGTGGCGGACCTGTCGGACGACGCCACATTGGTGGCGCGGGTCGACCGGGCGCTGCAACATCATGACCCGCTGCGCCGCGGCCTTGGCATCGCGCCCGTGGACCGCGACACGCTCATCGCACAACTCAAGGATATCGCCCCGCAGGTTCTGCCCTTTGCGGCGCCCGTCTGGAAAGTTTTGGGCGAACGGCGCAAGGCCGGTCAGCGCATCCTTTTCGAGGGCGCTCAGGGCGCGCTTCTGGATATCGATTTCGGCACCTATCCTTTCGTCACCTCCTCGAATGTGATCGCGGGACAGGCCGCCACCGGCGTGGGCCTCGGACCGGGATCGATCGATTACGTGCTGGGCATCGTCAAGGCCTATACCACCCGTGTGGGCGAAGGCCCGTTCCCGACCGAACTGGATGACGAAGACGGCACGCGCCTCGGCACCCGCGGACATGAATTCGGCACGGTCACAGGCCGCAAGCGGCGCTGCGGATGGTTCGATGCGGCGCTGGTGCGCCAGACCTGCGCGACAAGCGGCGTCAACGGCATTTCCCTGACCAAGCTCGATGTGCTGGACGGGTTCGAGACGCTGAAGATCTGCGTCGCCTACGACCTGGATGGCACCCGCATGGAGTATCTGCCGACGGCCGCCGACCAACAGGCGCGCTGCCGGCCGATCTATGAAGAAATGCCCGGCTGGAGCGAATCCACGGAAGGCGCGCGCAGTTGGGCCGACCTGCCCGCCAATGCGATCAAATACGTGCGGCGCGTCGAAGAATTGATTGACTGCCCGGTCGCCCTACTTTCCACCTCACCCGAGCGAGAGGACACGATCCTGGTGACCGATCCCTTCGCAGACTGATCCGAGATCCAACCCAAAGGCGGAGGGCACATGCCGTTGAGCTACAAGGCGCGCAAGCGCTGGTCCCTGGTGATCCTGCTGATTGGGCTGCCGCTCTATATCGTGGTGGCCGTCAACCTGGTCGACCTCTTCGATCGCCCCCCGCTCTGGGTGGAATTCGTGATCTATGTGGGCCTCGGGGTTGTCTGGATCCTGCCGTTCAAATTCATCTTCAAGGGCATAGGCCAACCCGATCCCGACGCCCCGCCCGAGGATGATGGACGCTGACCCGGACAGGCCCGCGGCGCTACAGGTCCTGAACTGAACGCGGCTGAGTGCTGCAACCGAACGCTTAAACCGTGCCCTGCATGTCGCGAAATGTCGCGAAGATCCCTGCCTCAGGTTTGTCGCAAAACGCCTTAGCGTTGCCCCGATCGCACGCGCCCGGCGCCTCTTCTGGCCTGAAATATCCCCGCCGGAGGCCCCCACCCACCCCAAGCGCGCCGCCGGGTGATAGGCCCACCGCTGCATCTCACTCACCCGCCCGCACTGTCGGCCCCGGTCCGGCACGCATCAAAAAACCCCCGGCAACCTCGCCGGGGGTTTTGGTGTCAACGACAGGGCGGCGCCCGCCGGATCAGCCGAACATGTCCTCGGTGATCCCGGCATACCAGCCGATGCTTTCCTCATAGGTCGCCTTGCGCAGCGCCGCATCCTCGCCGGTATCGCTGATGAAGCCGTCGACCTTGGCGATCTTCTCCTCGGTCGCCTCATACGAGGCGCCGACCTTCACGCCGTCATCGGTGTCGATCAAGCTCCAGCACGTGTTCGAGAATTTGGCCGGGAACACCTTCGAGCCGGTCAGCGCCCCGCGCACCGCCATCGCTGCCACCTTGGCCTGGCTGTTGGCCGAATAGCCCGATTTCGGCATGTCGCCCTGATTGGTGGCATCCCCGAGAACGTGGATAGCCTCGTCCATGCGGCTTTGCATCGTCGCCGGCACGACAGGTGCCCAGTTGCCCTCGGTGATATCCGCCATATCGCAGATGCGCCCGGCTTTCTGGGCCGGGATCACGTTGCAGACATCGACCTTTTCGACCGCGCCGTCGATATCGACGGTCATCTCGTCGGGATTCACACTGACATTCGCGCCGCCGAAATCAGGTCCGATCCAGTCGATCATGCCGCCGTAATGCTTCTGCCAGCCTTCCTGGAACAGCGCCATCTTCGAGAATTTCTCCTTGGGATCGACGACAAGGATCTTGGCGGTCGGGTTGATCTGCTTCAGCAGATGCGCCACCATGCTGACCCGTTCATACGGTCCCGGCGGGCAGCGGAACGGGTTGGGCGGGGCCACCATCGCATAAAGCCCGCCTTCCGGCATCGCCTCGATCTGCGCTTTCAGCAATTCGGTCTGGCTGCCGGCCTTGTAGGCATGGGGCATCTTGTTCTGCTGCGCCACGCTCCAGCCCGGCACCGCGTCATCGACGAAATCGATCCCCGGGCTCAGGATAAGCCGGTCATAGGGCAGCACCGCGCCCCCCGCCAGCGACACGGTCTTGGCGTCGCGGTCGATCCCCACGGCCCAGTCATGCACCACGTTGATCCCGTAATCCGTGGCCAACGTGCCATAGCTGTGGCCGATCGAGCTCAGATCGCGGAAGCCCCCGATATAGAGGTTCGAGAAAAAGCAGGTGTAATA
>JALQUE010000155.1 GCA_023260815.1 Roseovarius sp. | reverse complement strand
CCGGGAAACTTAGGCTACCCTATTATTTCCGCAGCGGCGCGTCAGGAGCAGCCCTCCGAGGTCGCCCGCGCGGGACCTACCCCCTCGAATGAGAAGTCACCGGAACAGACAGCAGGCGGTTTTCGCGGCCGAAAGGCCGGCCTCGGCCCTCGCGGCTCCGGCCGTCATCGCGACCCTCCTGCTGGCATTCTTCACGCTGCTCGGCCCGGCCCTGCCGGCAGCCGAGGCGGCGCGGACCCTTACCGAACTGGGCTTCGATCTGATCGCGACCCGTGGCACGGCGGCGTTTCTGGCCGAGCAGGACATCCCCTGCGCGGTGGTCAACAAGGTCTATGAAGGACGTCCGAACATCGTGGACATGCTCAAGAACGGGCAGATCGCACTGGTCATGAACACGACCGAAGGTGCGCAGGCCGTCGAGGACAGCCGCGAAATCCGGTCCGTCGCCCTCTATGACAAGATCCCGTATTTCACGACCGGCGCCGGTGCCCATGCCGCTACTATGGCAATTAAGGCACGCCAAGAAGGTGAACTGAAAGTGATGCCGCTGCAGGGCCCTGCCCGACCCGCCCTGCAGTAACGCGACAAGGCGCTGATATCTCTACATAAATATCAGCGCCGACCGACACCTTGAGGAGCCATGACGCCCCATCTCGGCAGCCTTGCGCGGGGCGCATGGATTTTTATCAAATTTGGGATTGCGCGGCGCAAATTTTCTATTATGTGCGCGTAACGGACGTTGAAACGCCCGTTGAAACCGCAACCTCATCCCTCAGGAGGCCAAAATATGACGCGTGACGAACTGAACCGCGAACTGCGTATGCACAGTGCTTCCTGGCCGGCGGTCCTCATCGTGTATGGACTCATCGTGGCCACGATGGTGTTCAGCGCGATGTCCATCACCTGACCCAGGACAGCTTGACACCGGAGACCTGTTGAACAGGTCCGGTTGCACGAAATAGATAACGGCGGATGGCGCGCACCATCCGCCGTTTTTCATTGGTCCGCCCGTTGTCAGACCTGCGTGCCCTGCACCTTGGAATCGCCGGGCTTGATGTTGCTGGACGCCGCTTCGCCGACATTGTCGACGCCGCGTTCCTCGAGCAGGGTGGTCAGCCAGTCGGGGTCCATCTCAGGGACCGAGCTGAGCAACAGATCGGTATAGGGATGGTGCGGCGGCGTGAACATTTCCAATTTGGGGCCTTGTTCGACCACCTTGCCATGCTGCATGACCACCACCTCATCGGCGATCGCGCGCACGGTGGCAAGATCGTGGGTGATGAACATATAGGCGAGGTTCAGCTCCTTCTGAAGCCGGTTCAGAAGCCGCAGAATCCCTTCGGCGACAAGCTGATCGAGAGCCGAGGTGACCTCGTCGCAGATGATGAACGTCGGATCGGCGGCAAGTGCGCGGGCGATACCGATCCGCTGTTTCTGCCCACCCGACAGTTCGGGCGGATAGCGGTTGTAGTATTTCGACGGCTCAAGCTCGATCAGGTCCAGCAGCTCGTCCACCCGGCTTTTGAGGGCGGCGCCCTTGAGGCCGTGATAGAATTGCGCCGGACGACCGATGATTTCCGAGATCTGCACCTTGGGGTTCAGCGCGGTGTCGGCCATCTGGTAGATCATCTGGCACTGGCGCAACTGGTCCTTGGTGCGGTTGCGGTAATCCGTCGGGAACGGCTCGCCCTTGAATAGAACGTCGCCCTTCATCGGGGGCAATAGCCCGGTGATGACGCGGGCGGTGGTGGATTTACCGGACCCGGATTCACCCACCACGGCGACTGTCATGCCCTCGTAGACATCAAAGCTGACATCGTCGAGAACCTTGGCGCCGCCGGTATAGGCCGCATCGACATTGCGGACCGAGATCAGCGGCGTGGAGTCCTTGGGCCGCTCTTTCTGCTCGCGCTTGAGGCTGCGGACCGCCCAGAGGCTTTTGGTGTAATCCTCTTTGGGGTTGTCGAGCATTTCCTTGGTGGGGGCCTCTTCTACCTCTTCGCCCTTGAGGAGCACCTTGATCGTGTCCGCCATCTGCGCCACGACCGCGAGATCGTGGGTGATGTAGATGGCGGCGGTGTTGAACTGATCGACGATATCGCGGATCGCGGCCAGAACCTCGATCTGGGTGGTCACGTCAAGTGCTGTGGTCGGTTCGTCGAAGATGATGAGGTCGGGACGGCAGGACATCGCCGCCAAGTTTCTTGCCCGAGCAGCAGAGCTGCGGCGGCGTGTGGGCGAGGCTATCGCGGATGAGATCGTCGATCTCAGCCCCGTAGACACAGGCACCTACATCATGGCGCACGCGGCGGGTGCG
>JALQUE010000154.1 GCA_023260815.1 Roseovarius sp. | reverse complement strand
CGTCCTGAACCTCTGCCGTAGCCTCGACCGCGTCGGGGGACGCAGTCTCTTGCAGCGGCGCAGGGTGCGCCATGTCGGCGGGCGCTTGGGCAGCGGGGTCTTCCGTCTGGGCGGGCGTCTCAGTCACAGGCGCCTCAGCGACGGGCGCTTTGGCCACGACGACGGCGGGCTGCACAGGATCAGGGGTTTTTTCCTGTTCCTTTTCAGAGGCTTCCGCTTCGGGGACTGGCTCAGGGACCGCTTCGGAGACCGGTTCAGGGACTGGGGCCGCCTCGGCCTGTTGTTCAGGGGCCGGGGGCGGGGCAGCGGGTGCTTTCATCTGCGGCGCCGCATCCGGGGCCGCCGCATCAGGGGCCGCTTGCGGTGCGGGTGGCGCGGCATGGACCCCGGAAAACCCCGTCACCGCAGCGGCATCCGATGCGCGCAACACGATGCTGCCCTCTCGTTGATGCGCTTCGACACGGCGCGAAATCTCGCGCTCGGCGATCCGGGCCAGCATGTCGGCATCCGGCGTCGGGGGTTCCGCCCCGAAATACCGGTCATCTGCCGCGAGGTCGCGGAAATACTCTGCTATGGCCTTCATCGTCTCGAAGGAATCATCGAATCCCTCAAGGGTGCACGAAAAGGTGCCATAAGAAACTGTTAAGATCTTACTTCCACTAACCATCTGAATGCTCGCTTTGCTTTACCTGCGACATTCGTGTTTACCATCCTTCCCAAGACCAAAGACGCCCGATTCTTAGAAGTTTACCGTATCATTTCATGGTGAGAATGTGATCCGTTTCCTTAATATAGGGTAATCCGGGGAAAATGAGATGATTGTCAACACGACAGAGCCGGTAACCCTGATCGGCGGCGCTGAGGTGGACAAATCCATGCTGGATCGGGCGCGCGCGGTTGCGCCACGGGTCATCGCGGCGGATGGCGGGGCCGATGCGGCGTTGATCAACGGCGCACATCCCGAGGCGGTGATCGGCGATTTCGATTCGCTGACCGACTGGGCGCGCGCGCAGCTTCCCCCCAGCAGTCTGCACCATATCCCGGACCAGAACAGCACCGATTTCGACAAATGCATGGCCAATGTCGTCACACCGCTGATCATCGGCGTGGGGTTTTCCGGCGCGCGGCTGGACCATCAGCTTGCCGCCTACAACACGCTGGTGCGCTTTGCCCATCGGCGCTGCATTCTGCTGGGCATCGAGGAGATGGTCTTTCTTGCCCCGCCAGAATTGCGGCTGGACCTGCCCGAGGGCTGCCCGGTGTCGCTGTTTCCCATGGGCGCTGTCGAGGGAATATCGGACGGTCTGACATACCCGATAGGCGGGCTGAACTTTGCCCCGGATGGACGGGTCGGCACGTCGAACACGGCGCTTGGTCCGGTGGCCCTGTCGATCACCGCGCCCAAGATGCTGGTGATCCTGCCCCAGACGATGATGGAACGCGCCGCCGACGCGCTGCTGTCGTCGCGCGCGGTCTGGCCGGACCTTTAACGCCGGGCGCGCGGTCCTTCAGCAGTTGGGCACGTTCACCGCCAACCCCCCAAGCGAGGTTTCCTTGTATTTCTCGCTCATGTCCACACCGGTCTGGCGCATGGTTTCGATACAGGCATCCAGCGGCACCAGATGCGTGCCATCGCCGCGCAGCGCCAGCGACGCCGCCGACACCGCCTTGATCGCGCCCAGCCCGTTGCGTTCGATGCAGGGCACCTGCACCAGCCCCTTGACCGGATCGCATGTCATCCCGAGGTGATGCTCCAGCGCGATCTCGGCGGCGTTCTCGATCTGGGCGGGCGTGCCGCCCAGCACGGCGGCCAGTCCGGCGGCGCCCATGGCCGCGGCACTCCCCACCTCGGCCTGGCAGCCGGCCTCGGCCCCCGAGATCGAGGCGTTGTATTTCACCAGCCCGCCAATCGCGGCGGCGGTCAGCAGAAAATCCTCGATCTGCGCCTCGGACGCGCCGGGCACATGCTCCAGCCAGTATTTGATGACGGCCGGCACGACACCGGCGGCGCCATTGGTGGGCGCGCTCACCACCTGCCCGCCTGCGGCGTTTTCCTCGTTCACCGCCATGGCATAAAGGCTGATCCAGTCGTTGATCTTGTGGGGCGCCTGCAAGTTGGTGCCGCGTTCGGCCAGCAGCGCATCGCGAATACCCTTGGCGCGGCGCCGCACCCGCAAACCGCCCGGCAATTCGCCATCGGTCTGCATGCCGCGTTCGATACAATCGTTCATCACCTTCCAGAGCCGCGCCACGCCCGAGCGCAGGTTTTCCGGCCCGCCGCGCGAAATCTCGTTGGCCTTCTTCATCTGCGCGATGGACTTGCCCGAGCGGTCGGCCATGTCCAGCATCTCGGCGGCGGATTTGAACGGATAGGGCACCGGATCACCCTCATCGGTGTTGCGGCCCTGCGCCAGTTCGCCTTCGGTCATCACGAAACCGCCGCCGATGGAATAATAGGTCTCCTGCAGGATCACGTCTCCCTGCGCATCGGTCGCCATCAGGATCATCCCGTTGGCATGACCCGGCAGGTTCGGGCCGAAATCGAAGATCAGATCGTCCTTGGGATGAAACACCAGTTCCGGCAAGCCCGGCGGGCGCAGGGTATGCGTCTCGCGGATCTGCTCCAGCACGGCGTCGGCCTTGTCGTGGTCGTAATCGTCGGGGCGGAACCCCGCCAGCCCAAGGATCGTGGCCCGGTCGGTGGCATGGCCCACACCCGTGAAGGCCAGCGAGCCATGCAGCGATCCGCGCAGGCCATGGGCCTCGAACGGGGCGGCGCGCATTTTGTCCAGAAAGCGCGCGGCGGCCACCATCGGCCCCATCGTATGCGACGAGGACGGCCCGATCCCAACCTTGAACATCTCGAATACGGACAGAAACATGTGATCCTTCCTGTGGTGTATGCCGGGCGGCCCTGTCGGCCTTCCCCGATCTCTCTATGACCTGCGGTGCAGGGACCGCCGCGCGCAAAAGCGACCGAAGCGTCGAAATCTGCGCCAATCCTTGTCATGTAGCGATGCAAGACCCGGATTTTAACGCCTGTGACCGGAATTCAACCGCGCAGCACCCGGTCAGGTGGCGCTGCCCTCGGGCGGATCGGCGGGTTGCGGATCGCTGAACGGCAGCGGCCCCAGCCCTTCGGCGGCGATGGCGGCGCGGGTGCTGTCGCGCCGCTCCAGCCCAAGCGCAAGGGCGCGCAGGCGCGGCCAGCCATGCAGATCGAACCACCCGGTATTCCCTTCGGGATAGAGCGCCATCCAGCGCAGGATGGGACCAAGATAGAGCGCGATGATCCCCGGCCTGTCGCCATTGAACAGATCGGGATGATCGCCCGCCGCCACGTCCAGCTTGTCCAGATGCCCGGCGATGCGGCCCTGCGCATGCGCGCGCAGCCGGGCCTGCTCGGCCGCGTCGCCGTCGGTATGGGCGTCGGGGTAAAAGGTCATCCGCAAGGCGGGGTGCAGGGTGTTGGAGACGAAGAACAGCCATTTCAGCGCCGCACCACGCCCCGGCGCATCGGGGGCGGGAACAAGGGCGCGATGCCGGTCGGCCAGCCACAACAGGATGGCGCCGGTCTCGAAGATGGGACCATCGGGCGTTTCCAGCACCGGGATCAGACCCATCGGATTGAGCCGCAGGTAATCGGGTGACCGCTGCGCCCGTGCGGCGCGGTCCACCAATGCGGTG
>JALQUE010000196.1 GCA_023260815.1 Roseovarius sp. | reverse complement strand
GCGGATCGGTGCGTTCCGGTTCAATTGCGTTGGCCATCTGGGCGATGGCAACCTGCATTACAACGTGTTTCCGATGCCGGGCCGCACCCGCCACGATCACTTGGCCGAACGCGGCGCGATCAAGCAGGCGGTGCATGATCTGGTGGACGAGATGGGCGGTTCGGTCAGCGCCGAACATGGGATCGGGCGGCTGAAGGTGGCCGATCTGGAACGCTATGGCGATCCTGCCAAGCTGTCGGCGATGCGCGCGATCAAGGCCGCGCTTGACCCGTTGGGCATCATGAATCCCGGCGCGGTGCTGCGGGCCGGTGCGGACCATCCCTGAAGCCTTCCAGCCGGGCCTAACACTGTAGCGGGATCAGTCGTTATCTACCTGACAGGTGCGCCTTGCAGGGAGACGACGAATGCTCGATAGGAATTTTGATCTGAACGGACCGGCCACACCCGTGACCGAGGACGCGATGGATCTGTCATCCGTGTCCGATATCGCGCGCCGCATCGGCGATCTGGCGGTGTCGATCGCCGCCGTTTCGGGCGATGTGCAGGATGTCTCGGCCCTGTCGATGCAACAGCGCGACGGCTTTCTGGTGATCAAGGACCGGATGCGGGACATGGCCCTACATGGCCTTCAGGTGCGCGACGCCGCCGCTTCGGCGCTGGAACAGTCCGGCGCCGCTGAGGAACGCATCGGCCTGACCAGCACGCACCTGACCGAGATGGTCGCGCAAGTGGCGCATCTGACCGAACAGGTCGCGGTCATCAATGACCGGTTGTCGCGGGTGGCTGACACCGTCAAAAGCGTCACCAAGGTCTCGCAGCATGTGGCGGGTATTGCGCGTCATACCAACCTTCTGTCGCTCAATGCGGCGGTCGAAGCTGCGCGCGCCGGGGAATACGGGCGCGGCTTTGCCGTGGTGGCGGGCGAGGTCAAGAACCTGTCCACGCAGGCCAGTTCGGCCACCTCCGAGATCACCAACACCGTCGACAAGCTGGCCGAGGAGTTGAACTGGCTGATCGGTCAGGTGTCGGATGCGGGCAGCCTTGCCGACAAGATCCGCGACGTGACAGGCGCGGTCGAGGACGACGTTCATGCCCTGCCCGAAACCTTCGCCACCGTCCGGCGTGCGCAGGAAGAGATCGTGTCGGCCTCTCGAAGCATCGAAAGCTCGATCATGGATACCCAGCACGAGGTCGAGACCCTGACCGACACGGTCCAGCAATCCACCGTCAGCCTGTCCACGGCCTCGACAAAGTTGCTGGATGTCACCGACGCCTCCGAGACGATCACCGGGATTTCTGCGCGTCTGGGTGTCCACACCGTCGACACGCCGTATATCGACGCGGTCCGCGAGGCAGCCGATACGATCTCGCGGATATTTCAGGAGTCGGTGATGCGCGGGGCCATCTCGATGTCGGACCTGTTCGATGAAGCCTACCGAGAGATCCCCGGATCGGACCCGCAGCAGCACACGACCCGTTTTGCGGCCTTCACCGACAGGCTTCTGCCCGCGATACAGGAACCGATGCTGCAATTCTCGGATACGGTGGTGTTCTGTGCCGCGACCGATCGAAACGGCTATATCGGGACCCATAACCTCAAGTTCAGCCGCCCGCAGGAACCGGGGGCAACCGAATGGAACGCCAAGCACGCCCGCAACCGCCGTATCTTCAATGATCGCGTCGGCTTGCGGGCCGGTCAAAGCCAGCGGCCCTTTCTGGTGCAGGCCTATCGGCGCGACATGGGCGGCGGCGAATACCGCATGATGAAGGATGTCTCGGCGCCGATCACCGTCGATGGCCGCCACTGGGGCGGGTTGCGACTGGCGTATCAGGTGGGCTGAGACCGGGTTTCAAGGGGCGCGGATCGCGCGCCCCTTGCCCCATCTGGTCGGCGGCGGGTCTATTCGTCCAGCGATCCGTGGATCGCGAATTGCTCGATCCCTGCGTCCTGCGCCTCGATCACACGGAACGTCTCGCGGACGCCCGACGGGGTCAATTCGCGCGCGACGGTCAGCAGCGTGTTGGGCGCATGATCCTCGCACAGCTCGATCATGTGCTCGATCTCGGCCTCGGCGACGGGGCGGGCGGCCTCGGGGGTGGGGGCGCCATAGACATCGACGAAATGCTGCGCCAGCGCGTCGGTCAGCGCGTCACGCTCGGCCGGTTCAAGCTGCGTCACGGCGACAAAGGTCACCCGGCCAAAGGTTTCCACCCCCAGCCAGCCATTGGAAAAGGCCTGTCGCGGTTTGCCGGTCAGATCGGCCTCGGACCAGTTCGAAAACTCGAACCCTCCGGCGACACACCATTCCCCGGTGCGCGCCGGGCTTGCATAGACACGCATGTCGCTTTCGTCGAAATGGATCGCGCGGGCCAATTTCATGAGCTTTTCTCCAGAACGCTGCTCAGCGGGATGAGATGGGTTTTCGTGTCGTCACGCAAGAGCATACCGAACGTCTCGTCGACCCCCAGAAAGGTGCCGGTCAGACCGTTGCAAGCGATGTCCGCGCCGATCCCGTGGGCCAGACCGCGCCAATCCGCATGCAGGGCGCGCGGGCCGCCCTCTTCCCACCGGGTGATCCATGCCAGGGTGTGCCGGGCCCAGGCTTCCAGCAGCTCGGTCGCGTCCACATCTGCGCAGCCCTCGTCATAAAGCGCCGTCTCGTCCGGGCGCTCGCCGGGGGCATGGCCGACGCTCAACAGCGGCACCTCCAGCCCCACCACAAGCCAGTCGGGCAGGGCGGTGGGATCGGACGTGCTGGCCATGGCCCGCAGGGTGCCGCAGGACGCGCCGTTCACCCGAAGCCCGCCGGCCCATTCCAGATGCACCGCCACTTCCGGCGGGCCAAGCGCGCCAAGCGCATTCTGGAAGCCCACACCGCAAAGCGGCAGCATGGCCATCGCCTGTTCCAGTGGCACCTCGGGCGCCATGACCAGCGCCGCCGCCAGCCGGTTGGCCGCCACGTTATGCACGATCAGCCCCGCGTCACAGCCAAGCGCCGCCATGGCGCAGGCCTTTTCGAAGGGGTCGATCCCGGCATCGACCGGGTGGCCCGCCATCAGCGGCGGAAAGGCCGGCGCGTCGGTCATGCCACCCCCTGTTCCACCAGATAGCGGGCAATGTCGCGGAACGCCTGCGCCTGTGGCGCATCGGGTTTCGATACGACGATCGGCGCCCCCCCGTCCGAAGCGGTGCGGATATCGATATGCAGCGGCACTTCCGCCAGAAGCGGCACGCCGATCTTCTCACATTCCGCCTTCACGCCGCCATGTCCGAAAACGTGTTCCTCGTGGCCGCACTCACTGCAGATATGGGTGGACATGTTCTCGATCATGCCCAGAACCGGAACATGCAGCTGGTTGAACATGTCGATCCCCTTGCGCGCATCCAGCAGCGCCACATCCTGCGGGGTCGAGACGATGATCGCGCCGTCGACCACGGCCTTTTGCGCCAGGGTCATCTGCACGTCGCCGGTGCCGGGCGGCAGATCGACCAGCAGCACATCAAGCGCGCCCCACTGGACTTGCGTCAGCATTTGCTGCAGCGCCCCCATCAGCATCGGACCGCGCCAGACAACGGCCTGATCTTCGTTGGTCATCAGACCGATCGA
>JALQUE010000136.1 GCA_023260815.1 Roseovarius sp. | reverse complement strand
AATATGGAAAAGTTTTCATCTCTCTTTTAAACCCAACACCGACGACATGCGCGAGGCGCCCGCCCTGACCATCGTGCCCGCCCTTGTCGGCAGCGGTGCCAAGGTCCGTGTCTGCGATCCGCAGGGCCGGCGCGAGGGGGAACATCTTCTGCCCGGCGTGCAATGGCACGACGACGCCTACAAATGCGCCAACAACGCCGATCTTCTGGTGATCCTGACGGAATGGAACGAATTTCGCGCCCTCGATCTCAAACGCATCGCACGCAAGATGACCACGCCGCGCCTTGCCGATCTGCGCAACATCTACTCGGTCAAGGACGCCAAGCGCGCAGGCTTCGAAGCCTATGAAAGCATCGGCCGGTCTGGTTTCATCGCCGCTGCCGAGGATGATCGCAAGACCGCCTGATCATACGCCCCCCGTGGCCAGCCGCCGTTCCACCAGCCGCGCCCAGAAGGCCGCGCCCGGCGCCAATGCGGCGTCGTTGAATTCGTAATCGCTGGAATGCAGGGGGCGGGCGTGCCCGCCGTCTGTGCCATTGCCCATCAGAACGAAACAGCCCGGCACGCGCGCGGCCATATGCGCGAAATCTTCGGAAAACAGCTTGGGCGCGCAGGCTCCGTCGATTGAAATCCCCAGATCATCCGCTGTCGCCACCGCCTCGGCCACCGGGCCGGGCGCGTTGATCGTCGGCGGAAAGATCGTCTCGTAGCTGACCGTCGCACGCACCCCATGTGCCGCGCAGACGCCGTCTACCAGCTGTCGCATGGCGGCCTCGATGGCGGCGTTGGTGTCGGGTGTCAGGGCGCGGGCGTCACCGCTCAGCGTCGCGTGCCCCGGCAGCACATTGCGCCGCCCGTCCGTGGTGAAGTCGGTGACCGACACGACGCCGTTCTGTGCCGGATCCAGCTTGCGCGACACGATCGTTTGCAGCGCACCGACGATCTGCGCCCCCACGGTGATCGCATCGACCCCCATATGGGGCAGCGCCGCATGACCGCCGCGCGCCGAAACCTCGATCTCGAACAGCGCCTCGCTGGCGGTGATCGGCCCGGCGCGTGTGGCGAACTGACCGACCGGCAGGCCGGGGATGTTGTGCGCGCCGTAAATCTCGTCGATGCCGAACCGCTCGAACAGGCCGTCCGCGATCATCGCCGCGGCCCCTTCGCCATGTTCCTCGTTGGGCTGAAAGACGAACACAGCGCGCCCGCTGAAATCGCCACCTTCCGCCAGCAGCTTGGCGGCGCCAAGCGCCATGGTCATATGCCCGTCATGACCGCAGGCATGCATCTGCCCGGCAATCCGGGATGCATGGTCCAGCCCTGTCTGCTCGGTGATCGGCAGGGCGTCCATATCGGCGCGGATGCCGATGCTCCGGGTTCCGTTGCCTTTCTGCAGCACGCCGACAACGCCGCACCCGCCGATGTCGCGATGCACCTCAAGCCCGAAGCTCTCCAGCAACTCGGCCACGCGGGCGCTGGTCCAGGGCAAATCGAAGCCCAGTTCCGGATGCCGGTGAAAGTCATGACGCCACGCGCGCATCGTTGGATCAAGGCGGGCGGTCCGCACCATGCGACTACTCCCTTGGCGCAATCAGGATTGCGCGAAAATCGTTGACATTGGTCAGGGTCGGCCCGGTCACCACCTGACCCCCCACCGCCGCGAAAAAGGAATGCGCATCGTTGCGGGCCAGCGCCTCGGCGGCGTCCACTCCGGCGGCGCGCGCCGTGCTCAGGGTGTCCGGCCCAATGGCGGCCCCCGCCACCTCGGCGGCGCCATCCACCCCGTCGGTATCGCAGGCCATCGCATGAATGCCCTCGGCCCCGTCCAGCGCAATCGCCATAGCCAGCGCATATTCCGCATTCGGCCCGCCCACGCCATCGCCCTTGCGCGTGACCGTCAGTTCCCCCCCCGACAACAGCAGCACCGGTGTATCCTTCGGCCCAAGCGCACTTTGAATTTCCAGTGCCAGCGCCGCGTGATCGCGCCCCAACTCGCGCGCCTCTCCCTCCAGCGCATCGCCCAGAACCCTCACGTTCAGCCCCTCGGCCCGTCCGATATGCGCTGCGGCCTCAAGGGATTGCGACGGGGCGGCATAGATCACGTTCTTGACCCCGGACAGCCTTGGGTCGCCGGGGGGCACAACGCCGGTCGGCCCCTCCAGCACATCGCGCACCGTTTGCGGCACCTCGATGGCGTGCCGCTCCAGAATGGCGCGCGCGTCTGCGGGGGTGCTGGCATCCCCCACCGTCGGCCCCGAGCCGATCATCGCCGGATCGTCGCCCGGCACGTCCGAAATCAGCAGTGCAAGCATCCGCGCGGGATGCGCGGCGGCGGCCAGTTGCCCACCTTTCACCCGGCTCAGATGCTTGCGCACCACGTTCATCTGTCCAATCGGCGCGCCCGAGGCCAGAAGCGCCGTGTTCACCGCCTGTTTTTCCTCCAACGTAATCGTCCCGGCAGGCTGCACCAGCAACGCCGATGCCCCACCTGAAATCAGCGCCAGCACCATGTCGCCGTCGCCAAGCCCCCGCACCAGATCCAGCATTCGCGCCGTCGCCTCCAGTCCGGCGGTATCCGGCACCGGATGCGCGGCTTCCACGATCTCGATCCCCTTGCAGGGCCGGGCATAGCCATAGCGCGTGATGACCAGCCCCTCGCAGGGGCCGTAAACCGCCTCGACGGCTTCGGCCATCCGCGCGCTCGCCTTGCCGGCGCCGATCACCACCAGCCGCCCCTCGGGGCGCTCGGGAAGGGCGTGCGCCAGGCTTTGCATGGGATCGGCCACTTCGACCGCCCGGTCGAACAGACGGCGCAGAAACGGGATCGGATCGGACATCGGGGAACGGGCCTTTCGTATGTGACACCCGGCACCCTAAAGCGTTTCGCGGAACACCTGAATCACAAATTTTCGCGAAATGCGGCGCCCTGTTCAATCGTTGCAGGCGGTCCGCCGTGCCGCAAAAATCCATTCGCACGCCGTGCGGTCCCTGCCGCCAAACATCAGCACAGCTTGACAATCCACGGGTGGCGCGCGACAGACGCGGCCATGTTCATGACCTTTCTTCAGGTGGCCCTTGGCGGCGCGATCGGTGCGATGCTGCGCTTCGGCACCGGGCTCGCGATGCTGCGGCTGTCCGGCCCCGGCTTTCCCGTCGGCGTGCTGAGTGTCAACGTGCTCGGCTCTTTCCTGATCGGAATATTCGCGGTTCTCTCGGTGCAGAAGGGCCTCATGCATCTCAATCCGCTGGTGATGGCCGGGCTTCTGGGCGGGTTCACCACATTTTCGGCCTTCTCGCTCGAGGCATTCACCCTTTACGAGCGCGGCCAGCTTGGCTCGGCGGGGCTTTACGTGGTGCTCTCGGTCATAGGCTCGCTGGCCGCATTGGCGCTTGGCGTCTGGATCGCACGGGGGATATGGGCATGAGTGGCGTTCAAACACTGACGGTAACCGAAGGCGATTCCGATCAGCGGCTTGATCGCTGGCTGCGCCGGCACTTCCCGCATGTCTCTCAGGGGCGCATCGAAAAGCTGTGCCGCAAGGGCGAGCTTCGGGTCGATGGTGGCCGCGTCAAGGCCAACACCCGGCTCGAGGTCGGTCAGCAGGTCCGTATCCCGCCGCTGCCCGATCCCGGCCAGATCGACAGCTCGGCGGCGCACAGCCGGATCAGCGATGCCGACGCGCGCATGATCCAGTCCACCGTGATCTACCGTGACGATCACATCATCGCGCTGAACAAGCCCCCGGGCCTGCCGGTGCAGGGTGGCAGCAAGCAGACCCGCCATGTCGACGGGCTGGCCGACGCGCTGCGCTTCGGCGCCGAGGAAAAGCCCCGCCTGGTTCACCGGTTGGACAAGGATACCTCGGGTGTTCTGATCCTCGCCCGCAGCCGCGCCGTGGCCAAGACGCTGACCGCCGGGTTCCGTCACCGCGACACCCGCAAGATCTACTGGGCGGCCGTCGCCGGTGTGCCAAGCCCGCGCATGGGCACGATCCGCTTCGGTCTGGTCAAGGCGCCCGGACATGGCGCGCAGGGCGAGGGCGAAAAGATGCTCTGCCTGCATCCCGAGGCCGTCGACAGCACTCCCGGCGCCAAGCGCGCGACCACGGATTTCGCCGTGATCGAATCCGCCGGTGCCCGCTGCGCCTGGGTGGCCCTCGTGCCGGTGACGGGCCGCACCCATCAGCTGCGCGCCCATATGGCCGAGATCGGCCACCCTATTGTGGGCGACGGTAAATATGGCGGCTCGGGTCAGGAAAACATGGGCGACGGCTGGGGCGCCCAACTGGGCGGCGAGATCAGCCGCAAACTGCATCTCCACGCCCGCTCCCTGACGCTCGAACACCCCGTTTCGAAGGCCCGCCTGCATCTGACCGCGCCTTTGCCGGATCACATGAAACGCACATGGGACATGTTCCAGTGGCAGACCTCCGAGGCGCCGGACGATCCGTTCGAGGATCTGCAATGACATCCGGCCCCCTGCGTCTTGTCATCTTCGACGTGGACGGCACTCTGGTCGACAGTCAGGCCGATATCCTTGCCGCGATGGCCCATGCGTTCGACCGTGCCGATCACCCGGTTCCGCCGCGCGAAACGGTGCTTGGCATCGTCGGTCTGTCGCTGGATGTGGCCGTGGCGCGGCTTGCCCCCGCGCTTGATCCGGCGCGGCATGGCCAGATGGTCGATTGGTACAAGGAAGCCTACATGGATCTGCGCGCGCAGGTTGGCGCCGCGCAATCCTCGCCGCTTTATCCCGGCGCGCTGGATGCGATCCAGATGCTCCATGCGATCCCGGATGTGCTGTTGGGGGTGGCCACCGGAAAATCCCGGCGCGGGCTGGACAAGCTGCTCGATGCCCATGACATGCGCCGCTATTTCGTGACCCAGCAGGTCAGCGATCATCACCCGTCCAAGCCGCACCCGTCGATGCTGCAGGCCGCGTTGTCTGAAACCGGCGTCGCGCCGGAGTGCGCCGTGATGATCGGCGATACAAGCTTTGACATGGAGATGGCCCATGCCGCCGGCATCACCGGTATCGGCGTCAGTTGGGGCTATCACCCGCGCGAGCATCTGCACCACGCGGCCCGCGTGATCGACGATTTCAGCCAGTTGCCCGCCTGTCTCGATCTTCTGTGGGAGAAAGCGTCATGAGCGAATGGAAGGCCAAACGATTCTGGACATCCGCCGAGATCGCCACTCAGGACGGCGGCTTTGCCGTGCGTCTCGATGGTCGCCCGGTCAAGACGCCCGCCAAGGCGCCGCTCGTCGTCCCGACCAAGGACATGGCCCATGCCATCGCCGCTGAATGGGATGCGCAGGACGATGTGATCGACCCGCATACCATGCCGGTCACGCGTGCGGCCAATGCCGCCATCGACAAGGTCCGCCACCAACATGCCGAAGTGGCGCAGATGATCGCGGATTATGGCGATGCCGATCTGTTGTGCTACCGCGCCGCAAGCCCCGTTGAACTGGTCCAGCGGCAATCCGAGTCGTGGGATCCTCTCCTTGACTGGGCCGCCGCGGCGTTTGGCGTGCGCCTTCACACCGTCACCGGCGTGATGCACGCGCCGCAGGATCAGGACGCGCTGGCCACTTTGGCGGGCCATGTGCACAAAATGGATGCATTTACCCTGACAGCCTTTCACGATCTCGTTAGCCTGTCCGGCTCCCTGATCATAGGGTTCGCCGCCCTGACCGATTACCGCGCGCCAGAGGGTCTCTGGCAGGTCTCCCGCGTGGATGAGATGTGGCAGGCAGAGCTATGGGGCATTGACGAAGAAGCCTCCGAGCATGCTGCCCGGAAAGAATGCGACTTTTTGGCCGCCAAACGGTTTCATAATCTTGCCGGGGCATGGAAACCAAGCCTTTTCGGTCAGGTGACGTAGGGAAACAAAGGGCAATTGATCATTGTTTTTGGTGATCCGGGTCTTGACGTTTCATGATGAATCCAACCAAACTCCATGGCACTGATTGGGGGCCGCCCCAATTAAACGTTGGTTTGGATGTTCCGAGCCGCACAAACCGCTCGTGCAAGAGCGGACAATCAGGAAGAGGTAAAAATGAAAAAAACCGTGATTCTGGGCGCGTTGACGATTGCCGGGCTTTCCGCCGGTGCTGCGGCAGCCGCCACGCTTGACGACGTCAAGGCCCGTGGCAAGCTGAACTGCGGCGTGACGACTGGTCTTGTTGGTTTCGCCGCGCCTGACGCGAATGGCGAATGGCAAGGCTTCGATGTCGGCGTGTGCCGTGCAGTTGCTGCTGCTGTTCTCGGTGATCCGACTGCAGTCGAATTCGTGCCCACGACCGGCAAGACGCGGTTCACCGCTCTGGCCTCGGGTGAAATCGACCTGCTCGCACGTAACACGACATGGACATTCTCGCGCGATGTCGACCTGAAGTTCGAATTCGTCGGCGTGAACTACTACGACGGTCAGGGCTTCATGGTTCCGAAATCGTTGGGTGTCACCTCGGCCAAGGAACTCGATGGCGCGACGGTCTGCATCCAGACCGGCACCACCACCGAGCTGAACTTGGCTGATTATTTCAAAGCCAATAACATGACCTACCAGCCGATCGCGGTGAACTC
>JALQUE010000002.1 GCA_023260815.1 Roseovarius sp. | reverse complement strand
AAATCATTATTCATGTGTCACCAAGCAGCATCTGCTTTGTCGCAGGGTCACAATGTCCTCTACATCACTATGGAGATGGCAGAGGAACGCATCGCCGAACGGATTGATGCCAACCTGTTGAATGTTCCGATTGACCAACTGGAGAACCTGTCAAAGGATATGTTCCTCGACAAGGTTTCGTCCATCAGCGCAATGGTCGCCCCAGCGGCAAAGACCACAGTCCGCGCAGGGAATCGGGCGGGTTGGCGGCGGATCGGCCACGAACCCTTCGAGCCGCGCCTGCGCCATGCGGGCATAAGCGGCGTAGTCCGACAGCCGAAGGGTCGCGCGGGTGCCGTCTCCCAATTCGACATAGGCGAACTCGGGTGCCGTGCCCTGAATCTCAGTCAGCAGATCGGAGTAAAGCACCAGCTGCAGGACGTGCTTCGGATGCGGCCGGCGCTTCAGTTTGGTGTCGGTCACCTCATAGCTGAAAGGCCCGAACGCCGAGGGGCGCTCCACGCGCTCCAGGAAATCCGACCAGCCGCCCCATTTGCCCGACAGGAATGCGCCCTGAAACACCACGTCCACGCCTGCGGCCAAAGCCGCGCGTGTCGCTTCCGCGTTCTTGCCCAGGCCACTGCGCTCGATCTCGATGACGGTGCGTCCGGCTTCCTTGAGGCGAGCCAGATGGGCGGCCTCGTGGGCGTCGCCCTGTTTCTGCAGCAGGGCCGCGTCTTCGTTGTCTTCCCGCGGCTCCGGTCCGGTACCACGCAAATGTGCCAGATCGAGCGCGCTCGCGTGCGCACACCCCATGAAACGCATGAGATCCGAGGCGGACAAGAAGATACGGCCGTCGAGGTCCCTCATCACTGCTCCAATATTTGCGACACTCGATCCCCAAGGGAATCCCCTCGACAGACCGCAAGTTGATTAATAGCTTATGACGGTGTCAATTTCTGTCATAGAGGTAAAATGTCTTTCTCTAAGGCTCAGGATCTGCTCCGTCTCGCCCAGATGGCCGCGTCTCGGCGTGGCGGCGTCAGCCTTGAGGACATCTGCACCGAGTTCGGCGTCTCGCACCGTACGGCGCAGCGGATGACCGAGGCGCTGCACGCCGCCTTCTCCAATGTTACCACTATGGACGCAGAGGATCGCCGTCGGTACTGGCGGCTGGATTCGCCCCCGCTGGAACGGCTGCAACCGAGGCAGGAAACCACCATCGAAGCCTTGGAAATCGCGGCCCGTGACGCCCGCGACCAGGCGCGGCTACGCCATGCTCGCGCGCTTGAAGATCTGCGTGATGGGCTGCTGGCGCGGCTGACGCCCCGAGACGCAACGAGGTCTGAGGCCGATGCCGAGGCGGTATTGGCCGGTCTCGGCCAGGTCATGCGTCCCGGTCCGACCGTCGCCCTGCGTCCCAACGTGACGGATGCAGTCATGGAGGCGCTGCGCGGTCCGTTCCGGCTACGCGTCATTTACGGATCTGTGGATGCTACGCCTCGGGTCATCGAACCACATGGCCTGCTGCTGGGCCACCGCAGCTACCTCGTTGCGCGGCAACCATCTCGAAGCGAAACGATCCTGAACTTCCGCATGGATCGGATTCATGTCGCCGAAGTGCTCGAAGAAAGCTTTGTGTTCACTCCAGGCTTCACTTTGGAAAGCTATGCCGCCAAAGCTTTCGGCGTTTATCAGGATCCGGCGCAATATGGCGAGGTGATCTGGCGCTTCGCGCCCGAGGCAGCCGCGCGCGCCGCCGAGTTTCGCTTTCACCCCACGCAGGTCCTCGAACCACAGGATGACGGAGGTCTGATCGTCCGGTTCAGTGCGGCTGGATGGCTCGAGATGGCATGGCATCTTTATCAGTGGGGCGATACTGTCGAGGTGATCGCACCTGACGGACTGAGGGCCTTTGTCGAACGGTATCAGAGGCCAGATTTTGAAGCCTTACCGTGATAAGATTTTCACAGGGGGATTGTGAATGAAGGATATTCATGACCACGCGGCGTTGAAAGCCAAGCAGCGCGCTATTCGCAGCGACTTTCCCGAGACCATTGGGCTGCGTGCGCATCGTGCCATCAGCTGGATCGGACGCGCCGAGGCATGCGGCGACGATGATGACGCCCGCTTCATCTTCCTCTGGATCGCGTTCAATGCCGCCTATGCCGACGAGCGGGAATTTCAGTCGGCGGCGCCCGGCGAACGTGCTGCATTCGCCGACTATTTCGCCAAGGTGGTGTCGCGCGACGAAGGTCGACGCATCTACAAGGCACTGTGGCAGCGCTTCTCGGGGCCGGTGCGAATGCTCATGGAAAACCGCTACGTCTTCAATCCTTTCTGGCAGCACCACAACGGGATGGAGGGCTTCGAGGACTGGGAGGACAAGTTCAAGTCATCGTCCCTCAGATTCTCACAGGCATTCCAGGCGGGTGACAGCGTTCGCGTTCTAAGCTTTGTCTTTGACCGGCTTTACGTCCTCCGCAATCAGCTGGTCCATGGCGGTTCCACCTGGAACAGCGGGGTGAACAGAGCACAGGTGCGCGACGGCGCCGCAATACTTGCCTTCCTGATGCCGGTCTTCGTAGATCTGATGATGGATAATCCGCATGCGGATTGGGGTCAGCCCTTTTACCCGGTGATCGAGTAAAGAGGTCTGGGCGATCAAGGTTGGCGCTACGGCCCTAAACGGTCACGCCGATTTCTGCATCACGCAGGAGCTTCCGTCCCTCAAAATTCAAGCCAGGCACATTTTTTCAATGGGAGGAAGAAAATAATCAGACCTAGCTAGATCGTGTCTGGGCTTTTGCCGCTACCCCGCCGCGCCTTCGCAAATCCGCGATCCATTGCGATGAAGCGCTCGAGCATCGGGACCACCAGCTTCTTGGGTTCAATTTGGACCTGTCGCGGTTTCGTGCCGCTCCGAGCGCTCGTTTAAGCCACTTTCCGTTCGAAGGCGACGGGGCTTTTCCAGCCCAATGTTGAGTGCCGTCGACGCGGATTATAGAAGCCGTTGACGTATTCAAAGATCGCCATCTCAGCCTGCCGTCTGGTTGCCCCATCATCATCGCCGTCCTACACGAGAAAATGGATGTCGTGCAGAGACTGGCGGACCGAATCTAATGGCCAGGCTGAAAGCTTGCGGTCCAGAGCCCAGTCATCCCCTCCCATGCGGAGTCAAGCTGTCAAAGATGACTGATTTGAACTGGCTTCGTTCAGACCATGAAACAGAATGGTGCGGCCTTACTGGACAAAAGAGGGTCATCCAATGGCCAGCCTATCGCTTTTTCGGCATGTCGTAACGCACGCAACGCCACAGTCCCAGATACAGCGATAGGCCTGCGGATTACAGCCGAACGCATGTTTAACCGAGGATTAACCGCGATATGTCAGCCTGCCGAAGTTTCGCAATACCAGGCGGGGAACACGATGTACGAATTTCGCGGCGCAACGCTTCAGGAGGCCGTTCACCAGGCGCTCCGATATCCGGCGTTGTCAACAAAGAAGCTGGCCAAGGTGGCGGCGAAATTCGACTTCACTGCCCGCCTAAGGATGGGAAACATTCTGTTCGTCGGTGAGGGCAATCTCAGCTTTGCCCTGACGATGTCGCGCAAGCCGCGCGTTCCAACCTCCTCGATCCTGGCGACAGTGTACGAGGCAGAGGAAGACCTAACGGACACCGCCTACGACAATGCACGCAAGCTTCTGAAACTTGGATGCAGCGCCAAAACGGGCGTGGATGCCACACGGCTCTCCGACACCCTCGGGAAACGCCAGTACCGAACAATCATCTTCCAGTTTCCAAATGTCGCCTCGCGTGACTCGAGCTATGGGCAAAATCCAAATCATGTGCTGGTGACACGGTTTCTCAAGAATGCGCGGAACCATCTGAAACCGGGCGGTCTGGTGATCGTCTCGACCGTGGACAGCCCGCTCTACGAAGGTGCGTTCAAAATGGACGATGCGGCACGCAAAGCAGGCTTTGCGGCTCCGGACATCTACACTTTCGACCCCAAAGACTACCTAGGATATACCCACCAAAACACCGCCAATGAGGAGTCCGCGGCCGATGGCCACACCGCCTTCGCAACTTTCGTTTTTTCCGGATGAGTGGCCGGACGGGCTGACCTATCTGGAAAATTACATCCAGGACGAAGAGGCCGAAAGGCTCGTCCGTGAGATCGACGCGACCGCCTGGCGCACCGATCTGAAGCGGCGCGTCCAGCACTACGGCTATCGTTACGACTACAAGGCGCGGCAGGCCCGACGGGAAGATTATCTTGGGCCACTGCCCGACCTGTTTCAGAACCTGGCGGAACGGTTGACCTCTGAAGGACATTTTCTAGCCGTTCCGGATCAAGTCATCGTCAACGAATATCAGCCGGGACAGGGCATTTCTGCCCATATCGATTGCCAACCCTGTTTTGGGGAAGCGATAGCATCCCTGAGCTTGCTCTCGGCATGCGTGATGCGGTTTGCCTCGCAAAAGTCTTCCCGGCACATGGATCTTCTGCTTCAGCCCGACAGTCTTTTGGTCATGGCAGGTGAAGCCCGCCATGACTTGACCCATGCGATACCAGCCAGAAAGACGGATCTTGTCGAGGGC